>CACNXU010000001.1 GCA_902624585.1 uncultured Pelagibacteraceae bacterium
GATCCCTATTCTTCTTTGAATGGTAGACTTAAAGTTAAAGATATAATTGCAGAACCAATTAAACTTCATAATCCAGCTATATCAAATTCTGATTTGAATAGTTATATTTTTGATTTATTGGAATCAGTTGAATTAAGTCAAAAGTCAGCAGATAGATACCCTCATGAATTTTCAGGAGGCCAAAGACAAAGAATTTCAATTGCAAGAGCCCTTGCTACTCAACCAAGACTTTTGGTTTGTGACGAGCCAACTTCTGCTCTGGATGTAAGTATTCAAGCTCAGATTTTAAATTTATTAAAAGATCTCCAAGAACAATTAAATTTAACAATTTTATTTATAAGTCATGATTTGCCAGTGGTAAGGCAAATGTGTGATAGAATTGGAGTGTTGAAGGATGGCAAATTATGTGAGGTTACAAATACCGAAGTTCTTTTTGTTAAACCGCAACATGAATATACTAAAGAACTTTTACGGCTAATGCCAAAAATTGAGTCTATTTTTGAATAATTTCTATGAAGCCTAAAATGGTCGATATTAATTAAGAAATTTACTTATTATTTTGCAATCTCTCTTATAGATTGTATTATGGAATTTCAAAAAATTTAAGGATATGAACGATAAAGACAAAGTATATATTTTTGATACTACGATGAGAGATGGTGAGCAATCACCAGGTGCATCAATGAGTGTTGAAGAAAAAATTCAAATATCAAGAGTATTTGACGATATGGGGATTGATATTATAGAAGCTGGTTTTCCAATAACATCTCCCGGAGATTTTGAGGCTGTTTCCGCAATAAGCAAAGGTTTAAAAAATTCAATACCTTGTGGTTTAGCAAGAGCAAAAAAAAAAGATATTGATGCATGCTATGAGTCTTTAAAATTTGCACAGAGATTCAGAATACATACTTTTATTTCAACTAGCCCGGTTCATA
Organism: uncultured Pelagibacteraceae bacterium; assembly: GCA_902624585.1. Lineage (GTDB taxonomy): Bacteria > Pseudomonadota > Alphaproteobacteria > Pelagibacterales > Pelagibacteraceae > Pelagibacter. Next base: position 936 of record CACNXU010000001.1, read on the forward strand.
TGAAACATAAACTTAATATGTCTGATGAACAAGTTATAGATGCTGTAAAAGAAAGTGTGACTTATGCAAAAAAATTTACAGATGATGTTGAATGGTCTTGTGAGGATGGAACAAGAACAACTTTAGATTTTATGTGCAAAACAATTGAACTTGCTATTAAATGTGGAGCAACAACTATTAATATTCCTGATACGGTCGGTTATTCTATACCAGAAGAATTTGCAAAAACAATTACACACATTAAGAATAATGTACCAAATATTGATAAAGCAATTATTTCTGCACACTGCCATAATGATTTAGGATTAGCAGTTGCAAATGCTTTAGCTGGATTATCTGCAGGTGTAAGACAAATAGAATGTACAATTAATGGAATAGGAGAAAGAGCAGGAAACGCAGCTCTGGAAGAAATTGTTATGGCAATTAAAACAAGAAATGATCTAATGCCTTACAATACTGGAATTAAAACTGAATTAATTAGTAAAGCATCAAAAATGGTTTCAAATGCGACTGGTTTTCCTGTCCAATTTAATAAAGCAATTGTTGGTAAAAATGCGTTTGCTCATGAATCAGGAATTCACCAAGATGGAATGTTAAAAAATAGAGAAACTTACGAGATTATGTCACCAGAAAGTGTTGGTGTAAAAAAAACATCTTTAGTTATGGGTAAACATTCAGGAAGGCATGCATTTAAAGATAAATTAAATGATTTAGGATATGCAGATGTAACTGATGATGTTATTCAGGAAGCATTTGGAAAATTTAAAATTTTAGCTGATAAGAAAAAACAGATATATGATGAAGATATAATAGCTTTAGTAGATGATAGTTTAATCGTAGATAATAAAATAAATGCAATAAACCTAAAGTCATTAAAAGTATTTGCTGGTACTGGAGAACCTCAAAGAGCTGAAATGACCCTAGATGTATTTGGAGATATTAAACAAACAACTCAAACAGGAGATGGTCCAGTTGATGCAATTTTTAAATGTATCAAGGAACTATATGAACACGATGTAAAGTTATCTTTATATCAAGTTCATGCGGTTACCGAAGGCACAGATGCACAAGCGACCGTAAGTGTTAAAATTGAGGAAAATGACAGAACAACAGTTGGTCAGTCTGCTGATACTGATACATTAGTTGCTTCTGCTAAAGCTTATTTAAATGCTTTAAATAAAATGCTTATTAAAAGAGAAAAAAAATCTCTTTCAGAAAATATTGAACATCAAAAGGTAAAAGAGGGAGTTTAAATGGGATTATTTGATAGTGTTAAAAAAATATGGAGCCAAGACATGGCAATTGATCTTGGAACAGCAAACACACTAGTAGTTTTGAAGGGTCAAGGTGTTGTTCTTAACGAGCCTTCAGTAGTTGCAATAGTTGATCAAGGTGGAAAAAAAAATGTTTTAGCTGTTGGAGATGAAGCGAAAACAATGCTGGGTAGAACTCCAGGAAATATAAGCGCAATTAGACCATTGAGAGACGGAGTTATTGCAGATTTTATAGTTACAGAGGAAATGATTAAACATTTTATTAAAAAAGTCCATAAAGGAAGTACATTTGCGAATCCACGTATTTTAATTTGTGTACCAACCGGCTCAACACCAGTTGAAAGAAAAGCGATTCAAGACAGTGCTTTGGCTGCGGGTGCAAGAAGAGTTCAATTAATTGAAGAACCTATAGCGGCAGCTATTGGAGCAAATCTTCCAATTTCTGAAGCAACCGGTTCTATGATTGTTGATATTGGAGGTGGTACAAGTGAAATTGCAGTTATGTCGTTAGGTGGATTAGTTTACTCCAAATCTTTGAGAGTTGCGGGTGATTCAATGGACACTGCAATAGTAGATTATATGAGAAAAGAATATAATTTATTAATTGGTGACACCACTGCTGAAAAAATTAAAAAAGAAATGGGAACAGCTGTCCCAACTGGAACAAATACTTATCCTGTTAAAGGAAGAGATTTGAGATCAGGTACTCCCAAAGAAGTTAATATTACAGAAGAAGATACCGCTGAAGCATTAAATGATATTATGAAACAAATGGTTGGTGCAATTAAAGATGCATTAGAAAATACACCCCCTGAGTTGTCAGCTGATTTAGTTGACATGGGTTTAACTTTAACAGGCGGTGGTGCTTTGTTAAAAAATATCGATAAAAGGTTCTCTAAAGAGACAGGTTTACCAGTCCATATAGCAGATGATCCGTTATCTTGTGTAGCTGTTGGTACAGGTAAAGCCTTAGATCAGGAAGAAACTTTTTCTACTATGTTATCTGAATATTAGGAAAAATGGCTACTGGCAGAGATGATTTTGTAATTGCCATTAGGTCAGCTTTTTTAAAAAAAAAAGATAAACAAAAATTTTCATTACTAACTCTAATTTTTTTATCTCTTTTTGTAATTATCTTAACTAACCTTAATTTTAAAGTAATAGAATTTGTTAAATTAGGTATAAAAGAAGTAATTTACAGATCATCTTATATTGTATCAATTCCAGAAAATAAATTAAAAAAAATAACCTCCAAATTACAATTACATATGGATTTATACGAAAGTTATCAGAAAGAATTAAATAATTTAGAAAATTCTGAGCAACTTAAATTACAAAATGAGTTTTTAACTCTTGAAAATAAAAAGCTTAGAGAATTAATTGACGAAAGCATAAATTCACAAGAAATTTTTGCCAGAGTTTTAATTGATAAAAACAGTCCATATTTAAAATCAGTAGTATTAAATAAAGGTACAAAGGATAAAGTAAAAATTGGAATGGCTGTTATTGATGAGGTTTATTTGGTAGGACAAATTATTGAGGTTAATTACAGTAATTCTAGAGCATTACTTTTGTCTGACCTAAATAGCAAAATACCCTCTGTTTTAGAACCAGATGATATACAGGCTGTGATTTCTGGAACAGGAAGCAATTTTGGAAAAATAGAACATACTCAAATTGACTATAAAGAATCTTTTAATAATAAAGAAATTATTGCCTATACATCTGGACTAGGAGGGTTATTTAAGCCAGGCATACCAATAGGAAAAATAGTTAATAGTTCAGAAGGACAAATTAATTTTTTTTCTGATTTCACTCAGTTGAATTATGTAAAAATTGTTTCTTATAAATTGGGTGGAGAAAAATAATGTCATCACTGAACAAAAGTTCATTTTTAAGAATATTTTTATCTTATCTTCCAATAATTATGTTATTTTTTTCTGTATTTAATGAATTTGATTTTAATTATTTAAAACTTGATTATTTTGCTTTTAATTTTGTTCATTTATTAATTTTTTTTTGGACTTTAAGAAATCCTGACCAATTGGGCTATCTTGCAATTTTCTTTGCAGGAATAATTAATGATGTTGTAATTGGAATACCAATAGGAATTAGTAGTTTTTGTTATCTTATTCTTTGCTCAGTTACAGCTTATATAAGAAACATTACTTTATCTCCAAATTTTATGAAGGACTGGATATCTTTATTATTTACAATTTTATTAATAAACTCAATTCAGGTAATTATTTTAGATTTAGTCTTTTTAATTAATGTTGACTACACTAATTATTTAATTAATTCTGGATTTACCTTTTTATTTTATCCGATATTTTTTCTATTATTTAACTTTTTAAACGAGAGAATTTCATATCAAAAAAATGATTAAATCTAATTCAGGAATAAGAAAAACTGACGTAATTAATAGACGTATGTTTATAATTGGAGCAGCAAAAATAGTAGTTTTCGTTGGAATAATTGCGCGTTTATTTTCTCTTCAAATAAACGAAAATAAAAAATATCTCACTCTTTCAGATAAGAATAGAATTAGAGAATGGAAACTTCCACCTACAAGAGGGAATATAGTTGATTATTTTGGAAATGTAATTGCAGGTAATTTAAAAGTTTACCAATTACATATTATCCCAGAGCAAGTTGAGAATTTCAATTATTTATTAGTTAGATTGAAAAATCTTTTAAATCTTAGTGAAAAAAAAATTTCAAGAATAAATAAGTTAAAAGCAGAGCTAAAACCATGGGATAGCATTATTGTTTCTGAAAATTTAAGCTGGAGTCAATTTGTAAAAATAAATAATTATTTATACGATCTTGTAGGAGTTAAACCTGTTATGACAATCTCCAGAAACTATCCATTTAATGATGTATACACACATGTTCTTGGATATGTTAGTCAACCAAATGAACAAGAAATTTTAGACAATCAAATTATCCAGGAAAGATTTGTACCTGGTATGAAAATTGGAAAACTAGGCTTAGAGAAAAGACTTGAAAATCATTTAATTGGAACAAATGCAATTCAAAGATATGAAGTTAATGCTTATGGTAAAAGAATCAATCAACTTGAGCATCAAAAAGGGCAGCAAGGATCCAAAATACGTTTAACTGTAGATACAGAAATACAAAAAGCTTGTGGAGAGTTGTTAAATGAAAAAGCAGGATCAATAAGTGTGATGGATATTTACACAGGAGATATTATTGCTATGTATTCATCTCCATCTTATGATCCGAATTTGTTTTTATTCGGTATAAGTCAAGATGAATGGCAATTAATTAGAAATAATCCCCTAAAACCCCTAATTAACAAGACTATTTCAGGATTATATTCCCCAGGTTCAACCATAAAACCAATCGTTGCTCTCTCTGCTTTAGAAAATAAAGTTATAGACACAAAGTTTAAAGTTAAATGCACAGGAAAGATGGAGTTATATGGACAAACTTTTCATTGTTGGAAGGAAAAAGGGCATGGTTGGGTTAGTTTGAAAAATGCAATGAAACAATCTTGTGATACTTATTTTTATGAAGTTGCGAGATTATTAGGTGTTGATCGATTGAATATAACAGCTGAAAAGTTTGGTTTAGGTAAAAAAGTACTTGGTGAATATTTTGATACTGAAAAAAGAGGATTATTCCCAAATACAAAATGGAAAAAAAATAATATCGGTAAGGGTTGGGTATTAGGAGAAACACTAATAACTGGTATTGGCCAAGGCTACATACAATCTACGCCCTTACAACTGTGCTTGATGACAGCTCAAATTGCAAATGGTGGATATGCCATCAAACCCAAAATAATTGTTGATAGTAATCCAGTTTCTTATGAAGATGCAAAACAATCAATGGAAAGTGGATTATTATTTGATTCTAACTCCGATTCTCTACTAGACAAAAAGTTATTTTTAGACAAAAAAAATATTAAGATTGTTCAAGAGGCAATGTTCAGTTCAACTAATGAAAGATTTGGAACCTCTTATAAATCAAGAATTGATGACCCTAAGTATCAATTTGCAGGAAAAACTGGAACAGCACAAGTTAAAAGAATAAGTAAAAGAGAGAGAGAATTAGATTTAGAATTAGAGCAAATACCTTATAAAGATAGAGACCATGCATTATATGTTGCTTATGGCCCTTATGTAAAACCAAGATACGCTCTAAGTATAATTGTTGAGCATGGTGGCTCAGGAAGTAAAGCAGCAGCACCTATTGCTAAAAAATTATTTAAATTAATTATTGATAGACATGATTTAAGAAATGAACAGTCAAATTTTGAGAGGATTACTATTTAAATGTTTCAACATGATAGATTAAATAGTGAGATTACATTATTTCAAAAAATTAAAAATTTAGACTATATATTGTTGATTTCTATTATCCTTCTTTCTTTGTTGAGTGTTTTTGTTATGTATTCTACAGATGGTGGTGAAATACTCTTTCATACTAAAAATCATTTTTTAAAACTAGTAGTTTTTTTTCCTTTAATGATTTTTGTGGCTTTTTTTAATATAAAATTTTGGCATAACTTGTCTTATATTATTTACCTTTTAGTCATACTTTTGTTAGTTTATGTTTCCTTTTTTGGGATTAAGTCATCTGGATCACAAAGATGGATGGATCTTTATTTGTTTGTTCTACAACCTTCTGAACTTATGAAAGTTGCTATTATAATGTGTCTAGCAAAATATTATCACAGATTAAAAATAGAAAATGTTAATTCATTTACCAGTATAACTATTGTACTAACGATAATATGTATTCCCATTATTTTTGTAATTGCTCAACCTGATCTTGGTACTTCAATATTAATTGCTTTAAGTGGATTAATTATCTTGTGGCTAGGAGGTGTTAAAATTAAGTACTTTATATATTCACTGATTACTTTCTTGATTTCACTCCCATTTATAATCTCATTTCTTAAACCTTATCAGAAACTAAGAATATTAACTTTTTTAGACCCAGATAGAGACCCTTTAGGTGCTGGATACCAAATTATTCAATCAAAAATAGCTATTGGCTCAGGTGGACTTGATGGAAAAGGTTTTTTAAAAGGAACACAGAGTTATTTGGATTTTTTACCTGAAAAACATACAGATTTTATTTTTACTTTGTTTTCAGAAGAGTTTGGTTTTATAGGTTCAGTTGGTCTTTTAATATTATACTCCATAATAATTTTTAGAATTGTAAGAATAGGATCTATTTCAAGAAGCAATTTTGCTAGACTTTTTTGCTTTGGTTATGCTTTTGCAATTTTTATTTATATTGTTGTAAACTTATCTATGGTGCTTGGTTTACTACCTATAGTTGGTTCTCCATTGCCTATAATGTCATATGGTGGCTCCTCAATGCTAGCTACTATGATAGGTTTTGGCATAGTATTAAGTGCAAAAATCAATCATAAACAAATGATTGCATAATTAAAACTTAAATTTGCATAATTTGTCACTCTCCTAATTTTTTTTTTACTAGTATAAAAGCTTGATGAGTAAAAATCTTAATGTTGGAATAGTTGGAGCAGGTATCCAAGGAGTGTCTAATGCTTTGTTCCTTCAAAAAAAAGGTTTTAATGTGACTATCTTTGATAGAGATAATCCAGGTAGTCAAGCTGCATCTTATGGTAATGCAGGACACTTTTCACCTTATGCATCTCTTTCTTTAAATAGAACAGATATACTGGCGGATGTACCAGCTATGTTACTTAGTTCCACAGGCCCACTTGCTTTAAAGTGGAACTATGTTCCTAAAATGATTCCATGGTTTATGAAATTCATAATGAACACAACTAGAACCAAGATGATGCATACTGCTAAGAATATGCATCAAATATTAGATTTAGCTTTACCAGCTTATGATGAGTTGTTTGATGAGATAGACCTGGAGGGTTTGGTTGAAAACAAGGGTATCCTTTATGTATGGAATGATAAAGACTTAAAAAGTAGAGAATTAGAAATTAAAGTAAGAGAGGAATTAGGTGTAAAGCAACAATTAGTTACTAAAGCAGAAATACACGATCTTGAACCACATCTAAAACCATTTTATCATGCGGGTGTATATTATCCTTATGCAAGACATGCAAGAAACCCAAAAAGAATTCTTTTAAAATTATTCGATTTATTTCTACAAAAAGGCGGAAATTTCAACAAACAAAATATTAAAGATATAAGTCTTGATGATGAAAAACCAGTTTTTAAAACTGAAACTCAAAAATATGTTTTTGATAAAGCAGTTATAGCCTGCGGTGCATTTTCGAAAAAATTAACAGATAATTTTGGTGAAAAAATACCTTTAGATACTGAGCGTGGATACCATGTCCATTTCAAAAATTGTGATCATTTATTAAGTAGACCTGTAATTTATTCTAATCGTGGATTTGGAATAACACCAATGGAACAAGGGTTAAGAGTTGTCGGGACTGTAGAATTTGGTGGCTTAGATAATCCATTATCTAAATCAAGAGTTAAGAATTTAATAAACAACGCAAAATATATGCTTGGAGACTTACCAGAACATGAGGATGAATGGTTAGGATTTAGACCAACTTTACCTGATTTTTTACCTGTAATGGGACCATCAAAAAATTATAAAAATATTTATTATTGTTTTGGGCACCATCATTTGGGATGGACTTTAGGTCCAATTTCTGGAAAGATTGTTTCAGGAATGATAGCGAACGAAAATACAAATCTAGATTTAAAACCTTATAGCTCGCTTAGATTTAGTTAAGTGACAAAAGACAATAATTTTTTAGCTTATTTATATCTATTTTTGACAGTAACTTTCTGGGCAGGGAACTTTGTGGTTGGCAAGCTTGCAAGTTTTTATGAAGTTCCACCTTTTTCTTTAAATTTTTATCGATGGTTTTTTGCTTGGTTAATTTTAGCACCTTTTACAATTCCTGAAATTTTAGAGAAGAGAAATTATATAATTAAAAATTATAAAATTTTTATTATTTTAGGAGTTACTAGTATAACAATATTTAATTCTATTGTTTATTATTCTCTAAATTTTACTCAGGTTATAAGTGGGGTATTAATGATTTCAACTATACCTGTAATGATCATGTTGTTTTCATCAATATTAAAAATTGAGAGGACAAATTTATTTCAGATTATTGGGGTAATTTTTTCATTTGTAGGAGTAATTACAATTATTACTAAAGCAAATTTAGAAATATTAAAAAATTTAGATTTTAATAAAGGTGACATAACTATGGTAATAGCAATGTTTTCTTGGGCATTATATTCTACATTATTAAAAGGTAAAAAATATGAGTTAACTCAAATTTCATTACTTCAAGTGGTAATAACTTTTGGTTTAATATTTTTAATACCAGTTTATTTTATTGAATATCAAGTTGGTTTTAGAATTAATTTAGAATTACCTTTTATTTTAATTTTATCTTATGTAGTTTTGTTCCCAGGCTTGGCATCTTTTCTATTATGGATAAAAGGAATTTCTATGATTGGTGCAAATCGATCTGGTGTTTTTTTACATTTAATGCCAATTTTAAGTGCAATAATGGCGATGATTTTTTTTAGTGAAAAATTTATGTTCTATCATATTTTAGGTGCTTGTTTTATTATCACAGGAATACTGCTATCAAATAAGAAAGTTAAGAATGCTTAAAGTTGCTATATTAGATGATTATCAAAATGTTGCTCAACAATTTGTAGATTTAGAAAAATTATCTGGAAAATATGAGTTTAAGATTTTTAGTGAACCTTTTATAGATGAGGCAGATGCAATTGAACAATTAGCTAATTTTGAAGCTCTATTGATAATGAGAGAAAGAACTCCAATTACAAAAAATTTAATTGAAAACTTAAATGATTTAAAATTTGTTATCACAAGTGGATTACGGAATAAATCTATTGATTTAGAAGCCGCGAAGAAAAGAAAAATTATAGTTTGTGGAACAGATATAAATGTTAATCCAACACCTGAACTTACATGGGCTTTAATTCTTGGTTTAGCAAGAAATTTTAAGGAGGAAATTGATAATATGTATCAAGGGTACTGGCAAACAACAATTGGCTTTGAATTAAAAGGCAAAATTTTAGGTTTAATTGGTTTAGGAAGAGTTGGTACAGAAGTAGCTAAAATTGGAAAAGCTTTTGGAATGCAAGTTATGGCATGGAGTGAAAATTTAAGTCTAGATAAATGCAAAGAATTAGATGTTCTCCCTTCTAATAAGGATGATTTAATTACAAATTCTGATGTACTTTCAATTCATGTTCAAGGAGGTGAAAGATATAAAGATTGCATAACTTTAAAAGAATTAGATAAAATGAAAAAAACTTCCTTTTTAATTAATACTTCAAGAGGTCCTATTGTTAACGAGGATGATTTAATTATTGCATTGTCAACAAATGTGATCGCGGGAGCTGGAATCGATGTATATGATAAAGAACCATTACCAGAAAACAATAAGCTCAGATTTTTACCTAATGCATTACTTACGCCACATATTGGTTATGTGACAGCTGAAAATTATAGTATTTTTTATAATCAAATGATTGAGGGGCTTGAGGCTTGTGTTAATGGAAAGCCAATTAGAGTTTTAGAATAACTATGGATTTACCAGTTGTAAATCATGAGGACTATTTTGCAAAAATTGGAGATGATCACAAATTTCCAATCAAAAAATTCGGAGAATTAGCAAATTATCTTAAGAAAAATGAAATAGTTAAAAAATTTCATAAACCATACGCCTGTTCATTTGAAACATTAAGTCACGCACATTCAAAAAATTATATTTCAAAAATAAAAAACAAAACACTCAGTAAGGAGGGCATAAAAAAAATTGGATTTCCACTTGTAGATAGTGTTGTACAAAGATCTTTAGTTGCTACTGGTGGAACTGTTTTAGCATCTAAACTAGCAATTAATTATGGTATTTCATGCAATACGGCAGGTGGCAGTCATCATGCTAATTACGATGGAGGTGCCGGATATTGTGTTTTTAATGATGTAGCGGTTGCAGCTCATTATTTAATTAATAGAGGTTTAGCTAATAAAATATTAATTGTTGATTTAGATGTTCACCAAGGAAATGGCAATTCAGAAATTTTCAAAGACAACAGAAGTGTTTTTACATTCAGTATGCATTCCAAAACAAATTACCCAGTTAAAAAATCAAATAGTGATTTGGATGTGGAGCTTGAGGACAATTTAGAAGATAATGCCTACATCAAAACTTTAAAATACTATTTGAGCGAACTAAATAAAGAAAATTTTGATTTTGTTTTTTATATAGCAGGAGTTGATATTCATTTTAATGATCGATTAGGTAAATTAAAAATTTCTGATGAGGGCATTAGACTAAGAGACGAATTGGTTGTAGAAAATTTTTTTTCACAAAGAATACCATTTTGTGGAGTATTAGGCGGTGGTTATAATAAAGATTTCAACAAACTTGTAGAATTGCATTCAATATTGCATCAATCTTGTGCTAAATATATAGGATCATGACAAAAAAAATAAATTCTAACTTAACTGCAGAACAAAAATTAATTCTGTTTGAAGAAGGAACTGAGCGTGCAGGTTCAAGTGAACTTAATAATGAAAAAAGAGAGGGAAGTTTTCATTGTGCAAATTGTGATGAGAAATTATTTGACTCAAAAACAAAATATGAGAGTGGTTCAGGTTGGCCCTCATTTTATGAATCTTTACCAGACGTCTTTGAAACAAAGACAGATCATCATATAGGATATGCAAGAACCGAGTATCATTGTAAAAAATGTGGTGGTCATCATGGTCATATTTTTGATGATGGTCCAGAGCCAACTGGAAAAAGATACTGTAATAATGGGGTATGTTTAGTTTTTAAACCTAAGAGTTAAAATTAATGTTTGAAAATATTGATATCGGATTAATCAAAAAAGAATTAAGGGACCAATCAAGAAATTATAAACAAAATTTTATCAATATTGAACAATTTATAAAAAATGAAATACAAGAAATTTTAAATCTTAAGAAAAATAATAAGCCTATAATTCCAGAAATAAGGTTTAATGATATAAAACAAAAAAAATCTAAATTATTAGAAGATATCAAAAAAAGAGGCTGCGTAATAATTAGAGATGTTTTTGAGGATACATTTGTTAGAAATTTAAATAATCAATTAGAAAAATATATTGATGAAAATAATTATTATGAAGATCAAAGAAAGAAAGCTGATTTAGACAAATATTTTAGTGATTTAAAATCAGGAAAACCACAAATATATGGTTTGTATTGGTCTAAAGCTCAAATAGAAATTAGACATTCTGAGCAGATGGCTAAAGTACAAAGATGGCTTAATAATCTTTGGATTTATGAAAATGAAGAATATAAAGTTTTTGATCCAAATAAAGAGTTGTCCTATGCAGATAGAGTAAGAAGAAGAGAGCCTGGCGATGATACATTGGGATTATCTCCGCATTGTGATGCAGGTTCTGTTGAAAGATGGACAGACAAAAATTACCAAAAAATTTATCACGAAATATTTGCTGATAATTTTGAAAAATATGATCCTTTTAATGCAAAATTTAGAGATAGAATAATAGAGTTCGAGTCTCCTGCAGTTGCGCATGTATTTAGAACCTTTCAAGGATGGACTGCTTTAACAGAGCAAGGTCCAAATGATGGTACATTGCAATTAATACCTATTTCAAAAGGAATGGCATATGTTCTTACAAGAGCATTACAAAATGATGTTCCCGAAAGTGAATTATGTGGTTCTAAACCTGGAAGAGCATTATCAGTTAATAAAGATTATCATTCTTTACTTTTAAAAGGTTTAATATCTATTCCAAAAATGAAACCAGGTGACACAATATGGTGGCATCCTGATGTTATTCATGCAGTAGAAGATAAACACTCAGGAAAAAATTTTTCTAATGTTGTTTATGTTGGTGCAACCCCTTATTGCAAAAAAAATCTTGATTATACAATAAAACAGTCAATAAAATTTTTAGAAGGTAAAAGTCCACCAGATTTCGCAGCTGAAGACTACGAGATTAATTATAAAGGTAGAGTTAAATTAAAAGATTTAAGTCTATTAGCAAAAAAACAACTTGCTTTAGAGGAATGGAATTAATTATTCAATAAATCTTGAAGTTTATTATCTTTTTCTAACGCTCTTACTTCGTCGTAACCACCTATGTGCAATTCATCAAAAAAAATTTGTGGAATAGTTCTTTTACCATTCGCTTTTTTTATCATTTCATCCATCGCTCCATCCACTTTTGAAATATCGATTTCATTATAAGGCGCGTTGTTCCTTGTCAGCAACCTTTTAGCAGCTTCGCAGTAACCACATCTTGGACCTGTATACATTGTAATTTTTTTCATGGACTATAAATAGTCACCTTTTTTAATTTTACTAGTGATTTCTTTTCGAGAGTATTCGAATTTTTTTCGATGTTTTATACTTTTTTGATTTACTCTTTTTCTCCATAATCTGAAAGAGGATGGTTTTAAGGATCTTCTCATAATTTTAATTACGTCAGATTCTTTCTTTCCTGTTTTTTTTTCAATTTCTTCAAAAGTAATTCTATCTGCCCAAGCTGCCCAAATGATCCAATCAGGATCGTCCATTTTGGGTTCTGGATTTTTGACTTTGGTTACTGGCCTGTGACCTTTTTTTTTCATAAATCCCTTATATTTGAAAAAAAAATTTAATGCATTTTTTTTTACCCTCTGATATTATGTGGTAGATAGTCCTTCTTAGCCATCTTTAGCTCCCGGTTTTTAAGGACTATCTTTTTTTATGCTCCCCCTAGATTTCATTCTCTACTTACAGATTATAATTTTTTTATTTATTACCCCAGGAACTCCTAGAATCGTAATTATCTCATATTCTATGAATTATGGAGTTGCAAAGTGTGTTTGGTCTGCTTTTGGAGATGTGACGGCTAATTTAATTCAAGCCACTTTAGTAATTTTTGTAATTGGATCTTTCTTTGCTGAAAGCTCAACAATATTGAATATTTTTAAATGGGTAGGAATACTTTATTTGTTGTATCTTGCTTATGATATTTACAAATCAAGACCAAAAGATATTACTGACAAAAGTATATTAACAAAAAGTAATTTATCTTTTTATAAAGATGGTTTTTTAGTTGCAGGAACAAGTCCAAAAGCTTGGATGTTTTTTCCTTTTATATTTCCACAATTTATTGACTTTAATGAAAATTATTTAGCTCAATTCTTAATTTTAATTACAACTTATATTGTTTTAGATTTCATATCCTTAATGGGTTATGCGATGCTCGCACAAAAATTAATTAGTTGGATAAAAGCAAATCCAAAAACTATAAATACAATTTCTGCGAGTGTTTTAGTGATAATAGCTATTATTATCGTTGTTACACAACAATATTAATCCTAGAGATGTCTTTATTGCCACTTGCATAAAATACTTTTTCTTTATTTAATCAGCAATTAATTAATTAATTTAAGAGGAAATAAAATGAGATTAAATAAAATAATTTTAAGTTTTGTTTCTGCATTAGTAATTTTATTATCAACTTCCGTTGCTTCTTTTGCAAAAGTCGTAGGTGATAAAATTATTTTAGGTGCTGCAATTTCCCTAACTGGTAAATACTCATCTAATGGTGTTCATACTCAAAACGGATATAATATGGCCGTTGATAGAATTAACAGCATGGGTGGTGTTAAAGTCGGTGGAAAAACTTATAAGTTTGATATTATTTATTATGATGATGAGTCAAACCCTAAGAGAGCCGCACAGCTTGCAGAAAGACTAATATCACAAGATGGTGTTGAGTTCATGCTTGGCCCATACAGTTCTGGTTTAACAAAAGCGATTGCTCCAGTAACTGAAAAATACGGTGTTCCAATGGTTGAAGCAAACGGTGCATCTAGATCTTTGTTTACGAAAGGTTACAAATATCTATTTGCTGTACTAGCTCCAGCTAACTTATATCTTGATGTTGCTATCGAAACAGCGGTTGAGTTAAATGGTGGAAAACCAGTAAGAATTGCACAAGCGTTTGAACAAGATGCATTCTCACAGGACGTTAGATTAGGTATTTTAGATGCTGCAGAAAGAACTGGTTCTAAAATCATAATTGACGATAAATTACCTAAAGAGCTAAATGATATGGCTGCTACTTTGGTTAAAGTAAAACAAATGAAACCAGATGTACTTGTTGTATCAGGTCACACAAAAGGTGCGTTAACTGCGATCAGACAAATTGCTGAAATGAAAGTTGATGTTCCTATGTTGGCTATGACACACTGTGATGCTGCTAAGCTATCTAAACAGCATGGTAAAAATTCGCAGTATGCATTATGTGCTTCTCAATGGCATAAGTCACTTACTTATAAAGATGATTTCTTTAAAGATGGTATGACATACGCGGCTGACTTCCAAAAAGAATTTGGATATGACCCACCATATCAATCTGCTGAGTCTTCAGCTGCTTTATTGGTATTCAAAGATGCATTTGAAAGAGCAAATTCTTTTGATCAAAAGAAAGTAAGAGATGCTCTTGCAGCTACTAATATGCAAACATTCTATGGAAATATTAAATTTGCACCTGGTGGTCAAAATGTTGACAAACCTATGGTACTTTTCCAAGTAATGTGTGATGCTTCAGGAAGTTGTGAAAACAAAGTTGTTGCTCCATTAAAATGGGCATCAGCTAAGTTAATTCACCCAATTCCTAAGTGGTCTGAAAGATAAAATAAAATAACAAAGCCCCCTAGTCATAGGGGGCTTTTTTTTATATAACCCAAAAAAAACTTTTATGGATTTTCTTGTATTTCAATATCCAATGATAACAGTTCAAGCTTGTTTGGATGGAATTCTTTTAGGTGTTTTATTTGCATTAATTGCTTACGGAATGGCACTTCAATGGGGTGTGATGAATATAATTAATATTGCACAAGGAGATCTTGTTATTTTGGGGGGATACATAGCATATTTTATGTATCTTTACGGTATTCATCCAGCATGGGGTGTAATTGTTGCACCAGTAATAATGTATTTTGTAGGTATAGCAATTTACAAACTCGTAATAAATAAAGTAGTGGATAGAGATTTATTTATCTCAATCTTAGCGACTTTCGGAATAAGTATTTTGTTCATGCAATTAATGAACTTTGCATTTGGAGCAGACGTTGTGCTTGCAAACTCAGGGTATGGAACAACTATGTTATTTGACAGCAACGTTGTTTTACCTAATTCAAAAATATTTTCAGCATTCATAAGTATTTTATTTGCTGCTTGTTTAGTAATTTACATGAAAAAATCTAAGCTTGGCCGCGCTATTAGAGCTACAGCTCAAAATGCAAGAGCTGCTAAAATTTTAGGCGTTGATACAGAAAAAGTTTACGCTGCAACATTTGGTATAAACGCAGCACTTTGTGGTGTTGCTGGAGCATTAATTTCTATAACATTTACAATTCACCCTTATATGGGATTACCATATACAATTCGATCATTTATGATCGTTATTGTTGCGGGTCTTGGGAATTTACCAGGAGTTGCAATGTCAGGTATGGGATTAGGTGTATTTGAAGAATTTGCAGACTATATTCTAGGAACAGAATTTAGAATTGGCTCAGTATTTTTACTATTGGTATTAATTTTAGTTTACAGAAGATTTAAACTTTCAAGAAAAAGAGAGTACCTAAAGTGAAAAAAGTTCAAATTACAGATGATACTGGAAATATAATTAAAGTCGATATCAAAAAGTTTAAAAAACATTTAGATGAATATCATTTAAATGGATCAAGTGTTCATGAAGAAAATGGACATTACTTTACAGTTGACCAAAAATTTAGAGATAAAATAAACAGCTTATATGAACAAGAATAATTTAATTTTATACTCTGGTATTTTGATTTTCGGTTTAGCAGCGCCATTCCTTTTTCCAGCTTTTAAAGTTCAGTTATCAATACTATGTGTGTTGATAGTTCTTGCGACTACGTGGAATATCCAAGGTGGAGAGATGGGTTATAATTCATTTGGAAATATTTTGTTTTATGGTCTTGGTATGTATCTTTGCGCATCAGTTCAAGTTGGAATGTTCTTCCCGTTGGCAGAATGGACGGAGAGTGGAGGTGAGAAAACATTTGTACATACCCCTACTCAGTTTTTTCAAGGAATGGCTGCCGGGTTGCTTGTTGCAGCTATAGTCCCAACAATTGTTGCTGGTTTAATTGGATATTCAATTCTAGGTCTAAGAGGACATTACTTTGCTATCTGTACATTGGGTTTAGGAGTGGCTGCAGGTGAAATTTCTGGTGGAATAGAAATTATAGGTGCTGGCCAAGGTTTCACAACACCTCCATTTCCAGATGTTGGAAGTTTAGAAGCAAGAGGAGAGTTTTTTTATTTCTTAAGTTTCTTTACTTTAATTCTGACATTTATTGCAGTGCGTTCAATTTATTCTACGAGATTTAAATTAATACTTAATGCTATTAGAGATAATGAAGATAAAGCCGAAGCTATGGGAATTGAAACAATGAAATATAAAATTATTGGTTGGATGATCTCAGCTTTCTTCTGTGGATTAGCTGGTGGAATTATGGGGGGATTAGTTGGATACATTGACTCTACCGATGTTGCATTTGATGGTAGAGAGATGGGAGTGTTTATGGTGTTAATGGCAATATTGGGTGGTAAAGGTACACTTTGGGGTCCAATTATTGGAGCAACTATATTTCATATTTTTAAAGAAGGTTTTTGGACTTTTTTTTTAGGATGGCAGTACGTTGCTTTAGGAGTATTGATTGTTGTAATTGTAATTTATTTCCCAGAAGGAATTATGGGATGGTTGAGGGAAAAATATCCAGAGCGGTTCGGCGAGGTAGTCGATGAAAAAGATCGTAAGGCACAGGTAGAACTTAAATGAGTATTTTAGAAGTCAATAATGTAAGTAAATCATTTGGGGGTGTTAAAGCTAATGTCGATATTTCTATGAATGTTGAAAAAGGCAAGATAGTTGGTTTAATTGGTCCAAATGGATCAGGTAAAACTACTTTATTTAATTCCATTGTAGGAACTTATCCAATTGATCAAGGGTCTATTAAATTTAATGGCAAAGAAGTTTCTGAATTGCCAGTGCCTGTTATTGCAAAATTAGGTCTATTAAGGACATTTCAGCAAACTAGAATTTATGGAAAATTAAATTGCATTGAAAATATGCTTATCAGCCACAAAGGTAGTGATGCAAATTTAATGAAAATTTTTTCAAAAATTCCACAAGAATTAACAGATAAAGCTGAGAATTTATTAAATTTTGTTGGATTATATCAAAAAAGAAAACTAAGAGCTGGTGATCTTTCGTTTGGCCAACAAAAGTTATTAGAACTTGCAATGGCTTTAATGAATGAACCTGAAATGCTTTTGTTAGATGAGCCCACAGCAGGAATAAATCCAACCTTAATTAATGGAATTATCGATAGATTAATAAAAGTAAATAAAGATTTTGGAATTACTCTTTTAGTAATAGAGCACAATATGAGAGTTATCATGCAGCTTGCAGAAAATATATTCTGTTTAGCACATGGAAAAATGTTAGCCAATGGTACACCTGAGGAAATTAAAAATGACAAGCGTGTTATCGATGCATATTTGGGGGCACAATAATGGCAAACCAATATGAAGTTTTAGGTAAGGCTCCAACTGCAGATGATTTGAAAAAGTTATCTCCTAATGAAATTCATTTAACAATTAAAAATTTAAATGCAGGTTATGGTAAAATGGAAATTCTGCATAATTTTGATTTATTTGTAAATAAAGCACAATCATTATGTTTGATTGGTCCAAATGGTGCTGGTAAGTCTACAATTCTTCACTCAATATATGGCTTTACAAATATTTTTTCTGGTCAAATTGAACTTGAAGGAAAAGAAATTACAAATCTTACACCTGCTGAAAAATTAAAGTCTGTAGGTATAGCTTATATATTGCAGGATAATTCAGTATTTCCAGATATGACGGTAGAGGAAAACTTATTAATGGGAGGATATATAAAAGAAAAAACAGATGAGTCATTTGAAGAGGCTGAAAGAATTTTTGAAAAATATGAAAGGTTAAGAAATAGAAGAAACCAACCTGCAAAAGTTTTATCAGGTGGAGAAAGAAGACTATTAGAAATATCAAGAGCCCTAGTAATGAAGCCTTCGATACTTTTAGTTGATGAGCCTTCAATAGGACTTGAACCAAGATATATTGAAATGGTTTTTGAAATATTAAGAGATCTCCAAGAAAATGAAAAAAAAACTATAATACTTGTTGAGCAAAATGCAAAAAAAGGTTTAGAGTTTGCTGACATTGGATACGTTCTAGTATCTGGTCAAACTGCAATAGCTGGAAAAGGTGACGATTTACTTAAAAACCCTGATGTTGGTAGACTTTTCCTTGGTGGTTAATGATCAGCAAAAAATATTATTTTCAAGGATACAGGTCTATCCTTACTTATGATAGTCCAGCAATAGCTCTAACTTGTTGTTTCATTGCAATCGGAGCCCTTTTTAAAAATTTAGGTTTTAATATTCAAGAAAGTATCTTTTCTACAGTTTTAACATACGCTTTGCCTGGCTCTTTAGTTATGGCCGAGTCTATGTTGATAGGTGCTTCTCTTTTAAATATTTTTTTAGCTGTGTGGTTTGTTAACGCTAGACTATACCCTATGGCTGTATCGTTGTTTCCTTTAATGATGCATAAAAGTCAACCTAAGTGGAAATATTACTTCTCTTGTCACTTTATTGCAGTTTCTGCGTGGTTAATAATGAAAAGTAATTATAAAAAAATACCAAAAGAGTACAGGATTGATTATTGGATTGGAATAGGAAGCGCCACTGTTAGCGTGTCTGTAATCGGAACATTTATTGGATTTTCTTTCTCTGAATATTTAAATAAAGATATGATGATGGGCTTAGCAATTCTTAATCCAGTTTACTTTCTATGCATGATGGTTGGAGCTGCAAAAACTATTCAGATTACTTTATCAGTTGTACTAGGTTTAATTTTAGGTCCAATTATTTATTTATTATCACCTGAATGGTCAATTTTATTAGCAGGCATCATAGGTGGAACTGTTGCTTATTTATTAGGAGAATATAATGTCAGCTAATATCGTTTATGCAATTTTAGTTACATCTTTAGCAACTTTTTTATCAAGATTTTTAGGTGCTATTACATCTCAAGGTATAAAGGAAACATCTAAATTATTTAAATGGTTTAATTGTCTAGCTTATGCGACTTTGGCAGCATTAATTGCAAGAACCATAATTTTTCCTGCTGGTATTTTAATGGACGCAAGCTATTCAAGCAGGTTATCAGTAGTTTTATTATCTGTATTTGTATTTTTTATTTCAAAGAAAAATTTTGTCTATCCAACTATTTTCTCAGCTATTTGTATGGCAGTCATAAATAATTATATTTAATTAAAATTGATTTATAGAATAAGGTAAAATAAAATTAAGAATGCAAAATATTAAAGGAATAGAAATAGCTAAACATGATAAATCAAATAGGATTATCAAAATAAGTTTAGAAAATGAGATTATTGATAAATTGATCTTTCCTTTTAATAAATTTGATTTAACTGCATTAGAGCTAAGACCGTTCACCAGATTTACCATAGCAAAAAGCTTAGATGATTTAACAAATAATAAATTAAGTGAATTGATGAATTCAATTATAAGAGATAGATCAACTGGTTGTTTTATGATTGGGCCTAAAAATGTGACTTCGAAGATTAATGATACTTTTTTAGTAAAACTTTCAACTGCAATTGCCCACTTAATTGGTGTACCTAATCATGATGCAATGACTGGAAAATATTATGCAAGGTTTCAAGTAAAACATGAGGACAGTAGTGATTCTTATTTAAGAAAGGCTTATAGAAATATGGATCTTCATACAGATGGAACATATGTTAAAGAAGTAACTGACTGGTTAATTATGACAAAAATTGATGAACAAAATGTAGAAGGGGGAGAAACAGCAATGCTGCATCTTGATGATTGGGAGCATTGTGATGATTTATATGAAGATCCCGTAGGAAGGCAAAATTTTGTATGGGGATCGCCTAAAAGTAAAAATATTGATTATAAAGTTGAGCATCCAGTTTTTTCAAGTGATAAAGAAGGAAGGCCAACAATATCTTACATTGACCAATTCCCTGAACCACAAAATATGGAGCAAGGAAATTTTTTACAGAGATTATCAGATGGTTTAGAGGAGAGTAAAAACAAAATTGTTACCAAATTACCAGTCGGCTATTCTGTAATCGCTAATAATTATTTTTGGCTTCATGGTAGAAAACCTTTTAAAGAAAATACTGAATTAACTAGGGAATTGCTAAGAATTAGAGGTTCTTTTTTTGTTAATTAATTAAATAATATCAATATAAAGTAACCAAATTTATGAAATTAGGATTTATTGGTACTGGGAAAATAGCATCTTCTGTAATAACTGGAATATGTAAATCTAAAATTAAATTTAATAAGATTTTAATTTCAGCAAGAAACAAAACAGTAGCTCAAAATCTAAATAAAAAATTTAAAAAAGTAACTATTGCTAAAAATAATCAGCAAATTGTAGATGACTGTAATTGGGTTTTTCTCTCAGTAACCCCAAGTGTTGGAGAAAAAATTATTAAAAATTTAAAATTCAAATCTAATCAAACTATTATTAGCTTTATCTCTACTATAACTTTGGCTCGATTAAAAAAGGATATTAAAGTTAGAGCACAGATCGTTAGAGCTATTCCATTACCTCCAATATCGTTAAAAAAAGGCCCTGTTCCTATTTGTCCACCAAATAGAAAAGTAAAGGAATTTTTCAATCATCTTGGAACAACAGTAGAAATCAAAAACGAAAAATCCTCCATAAATTTTTGGTCTACTTCAGGCATGATGGCTCCTTTTTATGAGTTATTAAGAGTTATGACAGATTGGTTAGTCAAACATGGAGTAAAAAGAGATAATGCACAAAAATATATAACCTCTTTATTTTTAGCTTTATCTGAGGATGCTGTAGTCAATTCAAAATTAAATTTAAAACATTTGGTAAAAGAATCTCAAACACCAAAAGGATTAAATGAACAAGGAGTAAGAGAGCTCACAAAAGCAAAATTTTACAAGTCGATCGAAAAAACATTAAATAGTATTCATAAAAGATTAAGTAAATAATTTAAATGTCAGATAATATTTTAGAAATTAATGAATTATCAAAATATTTTGGAGGGTTAGCTGCAGTTTCAGACTGTTCATTAAAAGTAAAGAGAGGCACCATTACAGGGATTATAGGTCCAAATGGATCTGGAAAAACAACTTTGTTTAATTTAATAGCTGGAAACTTAAAGTCTTCATCAGGAGACGTAATTTTTAATGAAGAAAATATTACAGATATTCCAGCTCATGAATTATTTGGAAAAGGGTTATTAAGAACTTTTCAAATAGCTCACGAGTTCTCAAATTTATCAGTACTAGAAAATTTAATGATGGTCCCAGCTAATCAAACTGGTGAAAATTTATTAAATACTTTTATTAAACCAAGCATAGTTAAAAAAGAAGAAGAGCAGATAAGGGTTAAAGCTTATGAGGTCGTTGAATTTTTAAATCTTAAACATCTAGCTAACGAAAGGGCAGGAAACTTATCAGGAGGACAAAAAAAATTATTAGAACTCGGTAGAACAATGATGGTTGATGCAAAACTTGTGCTCTTAGATGAAGTGGGAGCAGGGGTTAACAGAACCTTACTTAAAGACTTAGGTACAGCTATTTTAAAATTAAATAAAGAAAAGAATTATACTTTTTGTATGATTGAACATGATATGGATTTTATTAGTAGAATGTGTGATCCTGTTATTGTTATGGCAGAAGGATCAGTTTTATTTGAGGGAACTTCAGACGAAGTTAAAAAAAATGAAAAAGTTATAGAAAGTTATTTAGGTAGATCTAATGTTACGGGAGATAAAGCATAATGGCTTTTTTTGAAGGAAAACAAATGACAGCTGGTTATGGAGATGGTCCTGATATTATTAGCTCATGTAGCATAAGCGCAAATAGAGGAGAGATCGTTGCAATTTTAGGTCCTAATGGAGCTGGAAAATCTACCGCAATGAAAGCAATGTTAGGGCTTTTAAATTTAAAGTCTGGAAGTGTAACTCTTGATGGAGAGGAAATTTCTAAAATTTCACCACAAGACAGAGTGAAACAAGGTATTTCATTTGTACCTCAAACAAGAAATGTATTTGCAGAGCTTACAGTTAGAGAAAACTTAGAAATTGGAGGCTTCTTAAGAGAAGAAGGTTTAGATCAAATGATAGAAAATATATACAATTTATTTCCTATATTAAGTGAAAAAAAATCACAAATAGTTGGACAATTATCTGGTGGTCAAAGGCAACAAGTAGCTCTTGGTAGAGCACTAATGAGCGAACCTTCTGTTTTAATGTTAGATGAACCAACTGCCGGTGTTTCTCCGATCGTGATGGATGAACTATTTGAACATATTATTAAAGTTAAAAAGACAAATGTTGCGATAATAATGGTTGAACAAAATGCTAAACAAGCTCTAAGCATATCAGATCGAGGATACGTTTTAGTAACAGGACAAAATAAATTTGAGGGATCGGGTGAAGAATTGCTAAATGATCCAGAGGTTAGACGATCGTTTTTAGGAGGATAATGGACTTTATAAATGCAATAGTTGTTCTAACAAATTTTACAATAATACCAGCCTTAGCTTATGGATCTCAATTAGCATTAGGTGCAATTTTTGTAACTTTAATTTATGCAGTTTTGAGATTTGCAAATTTTGCTACTGGAGACATGATGTCATTTGGAACTATGTTTGCAGTGCTATTAACATATTATTTCCAATCAATTGGTTTAGGTCTTGGTTTTTTACCTACAGCACTTTTGACAATCCCTTTTGCTATCATAATGATGATTTTATATATGCTGTTAATTGATAAATTTGTTTTTAGCTATTATAGGATAAAAAAAAGCCCTCCAGTTCAATTCGCAATGGTAAGTGTTGGTGTAATGTTTGTTACTCAAGCAATTATAAGAATTATTATAGGTCCATCTGATAGAAGATTTTTAGATGGGGAAAAATTTATTTTAAAAGCAACAGAATTTAAAGAAATGACTGGTTTAAATGAAGGTCTAACACTTAAATCAACACAAGCCATAACAATTGTTGTAACTCTCATAATAGTTTCAATAATGTTTTGGTTTCTTAATAAAACAAAAACTGGGACCAGTATGCGAGCTTATTCAGATAATGAGGATTTAGCTTTACTTTCAGGTATAGATCCAAAAAGAGTTGTACTTATAACTTGGGTAATTGCTGGAGTTTTAGCTACTGTTGGTGGTATTTTATACGGTTTGGATAAAAGTTACCGACCATTTGTATACTTTAATAACATGTTACCTATATTTGCAGCCGCAATAGTAGGAGGAATTGGAAATCCTTTTGGTGCCTTTCTTGGTGGCTATGTAATAGCTTTTGCAGAAATACTTATAACATATGCTTATAAAAGATTTATAGCCTACTTGGTGCCTGAAAGCATGGAACCAGACTCTCTAATGCAGTTATTATCTACTGATTATAAATTTGCAGTCTCATTTTCAATTTTAGTAATAGTCTTATTGATAAGACCTTCTGGAATATTTAAAGGAAAAACAATATGAGAAAGTATTCGAATATAATAGCCGCTTACTCAATAATGCTAGTATTAATTTTATTAGTTGGGATTTTTCAATCCTGGTCAATTGCCCTTACAATTCTAAATTATTGCTTAATTTCTGCAGTTATGACAATTGGAGCTAACATACAATGGGGTTATGCTGGACTAATAAATTTTGGAATAATGGGTTACACAGCTCTAGGTGGTTTAGCAGTTGTCCTGGTATCTGTAGATCCTGTGCAACAAGCATGGCAAGCTGGTGGATTGAATATTCTTATTTGTTTTTGGATAATTGTAGTGATGGTGGTTTTAATTCGTTACTTATTAAAATATTTTAATAAATCTAAATATAGAACTTACGGCATTGCATTTGTAATAATTGGTGGAATTTTATTATTAAGATTGACTGCAACTCCAGGAATAGAAGCAATAGAGGCAGTTGATCCTGCTAAAACAGGATTTCTTGGAGGCATGGGATTGCCAGTTTTATTCTCTTGGATAGGCGGAGCTTTTTTAGCTGGTGGTTTAGCTTTCATTGTTGGTAAAATAGCATTAGGGCTTAGAGCTGATTATTTGGCTATTGCTACATTATTAATTGCGGAAATAGTTGTTTCTATAATAAAGCATGAAGAATGGTTAGCAAGAGGTGTTAAAAATGTAATTGGTTTAAAAAGACCAGCACCTTATGAAATAGATCTTCAAACTTCACAATGGTTTATTAATTTAGTTGAGAAATTTCATTCTAAAAAACTAAGTATGATTAATTCAATTACTGAGAGACAAGATGCCCTCAGTCAATTTGTTATTGATGCCTCTTCTGTTTACGTCAAACTTTGTTTTACTGGATTATTTTTATCTGTCGTAATTGTTTTATTGATTGTGACACAAAAGGCTCTTTATTCACCTTGGGGAAGAAAAATGAGAGCAATAAGAGATAATGAAGAAGCAGCAAGTGCAATGGGAAAAAATATAGTTAAAGAGCACTTATTTATTTTTATTTTGGGGTCAGCTATTGTTGGCATTGCTGGAGCAATGATGGTTACAAATGATGGTTTATTTACACCGGGAAGTTATAGACCAATGAGATATACATTTGTAATTTGGGTAATGGTTATAGTTGGAGGCACAGGTAATAATTTTGGTGCAATATTAGGAGGATTTGTTGTTTGGTTCTTGTGGGTGGAAGCTGCTCCTATGGCTTTATTTTTAATAAATTTATTTACATCTCATTTACCTGAGACAAATTCAGTAAGAGTTCATTTAATAGAAAGTGCACCATATTTTAGATTCTTAGTTATAGGAATAGGGTTATTAACTATAATGAGGTATCGACCTAAAGGTATACTTCCAGAAAAAATAGAAATAAAGTAAATCAAATGAAATATATTATATTAGGTGCTGCTGCTGCTTGGGCTTTGTATATGGCTGATAAGTATTTATTCTTTTAATGAATAAAAATCTTTCGTTACTTATTTTAAGTCAGATTTTTGCCTTTACAGCTGCTCCAGTAACAGTATTTTTAAGTGGTATAATTGGTTCAAAATTTAGTCCAATCAAATCTTTAGCAACTCTTCCAATGGCTTTGTCAGTTGTTGGAATTGCATTGTTCGCTTTTTTTGCTGCAAAGCTAATGAGTATAATTGGACGAAAATTGGGATTTATTTATGCATCAATTGGAACATGTTTTGCATCTCTTTTAACCGCATACTCTATAATTATAGAAAGCTTTATCTTATATAATTTAGGATGCTTCTTAATTGGTGGAGGAATAGCTTTCAGTCATCAATATCGTTTTGCAGCAGTCGAGGTTGTAGATAAGGATTATGCACCAAAGGCAATTTCTATAATTTTACTAGCAGGCATAGGTTCAGCATTTATTGGTCCAAATATTGCAAACATTTCTAAAGGGTTTATTACAGATCATATGTATGCTGGTTCTTATCTTGCTCTTGCAATATTAGCGATTTCATCAACAATATTTTTATTATTTTTTCAGGAACCAGAAAAGACATCTAACAATCAATATAAAACTGGAAGAAGTTTTTTGGAACTTATTTCTCAACCAAGATTTTTACAGGCGCTTGTAGCTTCAGCTTTTGCATATGCTGTAATGACTTTTCTAATGACAGCCACTCCTATAAGCATGCATTTGATGGAGAAAATAAGTTTGTCGAAGACTGGCTTTGTTATTCAGCTTCATATAGCAGCTATGTTTTTGCCCTCGCTAGTTACTGGAAATTTAATTAAAAGATTTGGTCATAGTAAAATTATGTATATGGGTGTTTTGTTGTTTTTAGTCACAATTATTACCAGTTTATTTGAACAAAATTTTATTAATTATATTATTGCACTTATTTTTCTTGGGTTAGGATGGAATTTTTTATTCATTTCAGGAACAAGCTTACTTGTTTTGTGTTACAGAGAAGAAGAAAAATTTAGAGCACAAGGATATAATGACTTAATAGTTTATTCTATTCAGGCAGCAGCGAGTTTGTCCGCTGGAGTATTTCTTAGCTTAACTAGCTGGAAAATTATGAATTTAATATGTTTGATTTTTCTAATTATCATAGCTGTTTCCACCATTAGAGCTGATCTAAAAAAAAACCCCAGTAATTAAATTACTGGGGTTTTTTGAATTAAGATAAAAAATTATCTTTGTTTTTTAGTCTTAAATTTTCCACCTTTGATTTCTTTCTCTAAGAAAGATCCAAAAGCTTCACCAACATCTGTAAATTCAACAGCAGTTGCGCCTTCATAATTTATTTTCTTACCTTTAGCTAATAAATCAAGACCTTTTTTAAGTTCACCTGGATATATTTTTGTACCTGGTGCATTAGCAACAGACATTACATTTGCTTGTACAGTTGCTCTGTCTGCTTTACCACCAGCTTGCATAGCTAAAGCAATTAAAGCAGCCGCGTCATATGACTCACCAGTATATGGTCCTGAAGAATCAATCCCTGCAGCTTTTGCAACTTCTGCAAATTTACCAGCGCCTTTTCCAGTTGATCCTGGAAGAGATCCAAATGATTTATTAAGATCTTTACCAAATCTATCTGTTAAAGAATCTCCAATCATACCATCAGATAAAACGAAAGTATCAAATGATCCAGCATCTAAAGATCCTTGAATTATCATTCCACCTGCTTGATCTAAGTAACCTAAAACAGCTAAAGCATCACCACCTGCTGCAGCAAGTGTTGCAACTTCAGCACCATAGTCGGCTTTACCCTCTTCGTGAGCTGTTACTGCCGTTACTTTAATTCCATGAGCTTTAACAGCTGCAACATAAACATCTGCTAAACCTTTACCATAGTCATTGTTAGTATGTGTAACTGCTATAGTTTTTACTTTTCTATCCTTAGTAATATCAGCTAAAACTTGACCACCTCTAGCATCTGATGGAGCTGTTCTAAAGAAATACCCATTATCTGCTAAAGTAGTTAATCCTGGAGAAGTAGCAGATGGTGAAATCATAACAACACCATTTGGTACTGCTGCATTCGTTGCAATTGCACCAGTTACACCAGAGCAGTCTGCTCCCATGATTGCTACCACACCACCAGCAATTAAACCTTCAGCTGCTGTTGTTGCTGCTGCAGAGTCAACACAAGTTGAGTCAGCTCTTTCAGCTTTAATATATTTTCCACCTAGTAATGAACCTGAGTCAGAAGCTTCTTTAAATGCAAGCTCTGCTGAGGCAGCCATTGCTGGAGTAAGAGACTCAATTGGACCTGTAAATCCTAAAATGATTCCCATCTTGATACCATGTCCGTCTGCAAAAGAGTTTGTTGTAAAAGCCGAAACAAACATAAATGCAGCAATAAATAGTTTTCTCATTATCTTCCTCTATTGTTAACAATTTATAAAAACGTAATTTAAGTATGAATAAATTGAATATTCAACGACAAAATTAGCTCATTTAACTGATAATTTTGAAAATATTATCTAATTGAAAAGGGGTCTAGAGAGGGTTCGTCTGAAGTATAAAACCAAGTAGTTTTTACTCTAGTATAGTCTTTAATTGAGTCGATCCCAGCTTCTTTGCCGTATCCACTATCTTTAATACCTCCAAAAGGTGCAGATGGAGATATAAGTCTATAAGTATTAACAAAAGTTATACCTGCTCTAATTGCTTTAGATACTCTCATCCCTCGCGATAAATTACTTGTATAAACTCCAGAGGATAAGCCATATTGATTATCATTCATTTTTGAAATTACTTCCTCTTCTGTATCAAATTTCATGACTGATAATACAGGTCCAAATAATTCATTTTCTGCTACAGGTAGATTGTGATTATCACATTCGATAATTGTTGGAGGAAAATAATATCCTTTATTTGAAAAAGAATGTCTTTCACCACCACATTTAATTTTTCCACCTTGATCAATTGTATCTTTTATATTTTTTTCTATTACCTCTAATTGTTTAAAATTACTTAAAGGTCCCATCTCTGTTTCGGGATCCATTGGTGCTCCAATTTTTATTTTTGATGCACGTTTTGAAAGTTTATCTAAAAATTCATCATAAATTCCTTTTTGTAAATACAGTCTTGAACCAGCTATACAGCTCTGTCCGCTTGCACCAAAAATTCCAGCTGTAATCCCATTTATTGCATTTTCTTGCTCTGCATCATCAAAGACTGCTACTGGACTTTTTCCACCTAGCTCTAAGCTGACCTCTGATAAATTTTCTGCTGAGTTCCTAATTATATGTCTCGCTGTTTCAGGGCCTCCAGTAAAAGCAACTTTTTCAACCAAGTTGTGAGTAGTTAAACTTTTACCACAAGGATCTCCAAATCCTGTAATTACATTTACCACACCTTTGGGGATACCAGTTTTTTCAATTAATTTTGCAAATTCAAACAAAACTGCTGGGGCAAGTTCTGAAGATTTAATTACAACTGTATTCCCCATAGCGAGTGCTGGTGCTACTTTAGTAGCGGTTAAAAACATTTGAGAATTCCATGGAATAATTGCTGCCACAACTCCAATAGGAATCCTGGTTGTAATTGCTTGAATGTTTGGTTTGTCTATAGGAAGAACAGTTCCCTCAACTTTATCTGCTAAACCTGCATAATAGTCGTAGTATTCTGCTATATATACTGCTTGTTTTTTTGTTTCTCTATAGAGTTTTCCTGTATCTATTGTTTCTATTTCTCCTAGCATTTCTGCATTCTCTCTTAATTGATCTCCAATAGCTCTTAAGTATTTAGCTCTTTCTCTAGGAAGTAATTTGGGCCATTCACCCTCGAATGCTTTTTGAGCAGCCTTGACTGCATTATCAACATCTTTAGCACTTGCTTCTGGAACAACTGCCCATGGCTCATTATGTTCTGGATTTAGAGTTTCAAATGTTCTTTTACTTTCAGAGTCAACCCACTCACCATTAATAAACATTTTATATTGTTTAAGTTTACTCATCCGATCTAATAAAATTTTTGATCGTTAAATTTACATCATCAGCACACTCAATACCACAAAGATGTTTTCCATCTTTAATGATCTTTAATTGACTTTTAGAGATTAAAGCGTTCAATTCTTGAGACATTTTTACTGTTGAGCCAATGTCGTATTCACCTGTCATTACCAGCGTGCTAGCTTTAATTTTATTAAAATCTTCATCATTTTTATGATTAACAAATAGTTCATAAACCTTCAAAAAATTATTCATATTATTGGCAGACAAAATTGAACTTATTTTTTCATATATTTCTGGATTATTTTCCAAATATTTATTAGTAAACCATCTTTTCAAGGCTTGTTTTGATAGTTTTAATTCTTGTTTTGCTTGTTCAAACCTTTGATTAACAATTTTTTGTTGTTCCTCAGTTCTTTTATAAATAGAGCAAAGAAGAGTTAATGTGTGTAAACGTTCATTGTGTTTGGTTGCAAAATTTCGTGCAATTAAAGAACCTATAGAGAAACCTACAAGATGGATTTTTTTAATATTAAGATGGTCCAAAAGTTCAATTAGTTGGTCAGAAAAATCTTCAAAACTGATTTCCTTTTTTTCTAATGATGATTTTCCATGACCTAAAATGTCGTAAGCAAGAGTTGAATGATAATTAAAAAATTGAAGCTGAGGCTGCCAGATTTGATGAGTAAGACCTACACCATGAATAAACACTATTGGTACTTCTTGATCTTTTTTATTGAATAAGTAATAGGTTCCTGAGGCAGTAGTTCCTGTTATCATCAAGAATTATTTTGGCTCAATGCCCATTTCTTTCATATCTTGATATCTGTCACCTGTTCTTGCATGTGCTCTACCACTTGATGCTCCACCAATTGCAATAACCACCTCATCGTCGAAGGGAGCATCATGAATAGTAAATTCATGAGTTAGGTAATATGGTCTTAATCCAGAATCCGTTTTATGCATCATAGGAATTGCAATCTTTGATCCAGCGGGCCCTCTTGTATTTGTAAAACTTAAGTAGGAAGTTCCACCAACTGCATCTCTAAATTTATTTCCAAACCTTAAAGTATGAATAAAAGCTGAAGCATGCTCTATTTCACCGTTCAGTCCAACTACACCCGCCTTACCATATGCTAGTATTTTTTCAGGTGATCCTATTTCTTTTATTAATTCTGGAACAAGTAAATCACCTAGCTTTGGCGCAAGATCTAAAATAGTTGGTCTTAGATCTTCAACAAAACCTTGACCATGCCATGGATTTTTAAATACAGCTGCAACAGAAACCAACAAAACTGGTTCTTTCGCCTCTTTACCACCTTCAATAAAAGTTTTGTCTACAAATTTTGTAAATTTTCTTAATTCTAATTTCATTTTTTTATTCTATGTTTGAAGCTATCTCTTCTAAAACTGTATAACGCTTTTGGATCTACATCAACATCTATCACTGATGGCTTATTTGATTTAATGGCAGCTTGTACAGCTTCATTAATCTCAGAAATTTTTTTAACTTTAAAACCTTTTGCACCATAAAGTTCTGCAACCTTATCAAAGGATGGACTAGTAATATCTGCACCTAAATATCTCTTACCATAAAAATCTTTTTGATAAGCTTTTTCTGCTCCCCAGCTTTGATTGTTCATCACAATAGTTGTTGTATTAATTCCATATTCAACAGCAGTACTTAATTCAGATATTGTCATTCCAAAACCTCCATCACCCATTAGACTAACAACTGTTTTTTTAGGTTTTGCTATTTTAACACCAAGACCACATGCGAAAGAAAAGCCAACAAGGCCAAAATCCAAGGGAGTAAATAACGAAGGAGGCTTGTAATATTCTAGAGCATCTGTTGCCTGTAGACATAAAGTTCCTGCATCCAAAGTAATTGCAGAATTTTTTGGAAGTACCTTTCTTAATTGCTTAAATAGTCCTTTTGGTTGAATCGGAAAATCTGGACCTAGATTTTCTTTATTTCTATTTGATAAATATTCTTTTCTCTCTTTTAAATAAGAGTTGGTCCAGTTTTTTACATTTAATTTAATTTTTTCTTTTTTAATCTCATCGTAAATTTGTTTAGTTGCGGTTGCAGCGTCTGCGTGTATCTTTACTTTTACTGGAAAATATTTTCCGAGCATTGTTTTTTCCAGTTCAATTTGAATTATTTTTGCATCTTTATTTATATTTTCATAAGAGTAAAATGTTGAATTAAAACCTAAACGTGTTCCAATTGCCAATATAACATTTGCATTCTTAACTAATTTTGAAGCAACAGGATTTCCTCTAGGCCCCATTTGTCCTGCATTCAATTTATGACCAAATGGTATGGCGTCTCCATGACCTGCTGCTGTAACAATAGGTAGGTTACATAGCTCTGCCAGTTTTATTACCTCTTTATATTTAGAATTATACTTTATCCCTGCACCAACTATAATTACTGAACATTTTGAAGTTCCAATTAATTTTACAGCCTTTTTGATATTATCTTTATTTCCTCTCTGTTTACTCTCATTTGTGAATGATGGTTTTTCAGTATTAATATTATAAGAGTTTGACTCAGCTAATATATTTCTTGGTAAATTAACACATACTGGTCCTCTTCTATGTTTCATAGCTAAATTAAAAGCATCACTCATAATTTTTGGAATAGTTTTTGAATTTTTTACCGTCCATGTTTTTTTTGTAATTGGTGAAAACAATGTTTGTTGATCTAAGCCTTGAAAAGCATCTTCCATTTTATCATTAGTTGAATAAGAACCTGCAATTGCAACAACTGGAGAAAAGGCTGCTTTTGCTTGAGCAACTCCTGTAACTAAATTAGTAGCACCAGGTCCATTTTGTCCTGCAATAATTACACCAGGATTATTTGATGCTCTTGCGTAACCATCAGCCATATGTGTACCAGTTCTCTCATCTCTTACACCAATAAATTTTATATTTTTTTCATGATAAAGAGCATCAAACATTTCCATTGTTGCTGAACCAATCAGCCCAAAAACATGTTTTACTCTCTCTTTTTTTAATGATTGAACAGCGGCTTGTCCGCCGCTAATTCTTTTTCTTTTTTTTTTCACGAAACTTTTTTTACTTCGGTATCAAAATCATCTTGAAAGTGAGGCATAACTTTTTCTGTGAAAAGTTTTATACTTTTCATACAATCTTTATGTTTCACACCTGGAAAATTAGACCAAACTTGCAAATTTTGTAAATTGAGTTCAGATTTTAATTCATGAATTTTATCAATCACATATTCAGGTGTTCCAAATAACATGTTTCGTTTATGTAAAAATTCATAATTTAATAAATCTAATTTACCTTTTGTTTCAGGTAATTCTTCTCCTGGATCCATATGATTTCCTAAACCTCTCCAATGACAAACCCATCTCATATAATTAACCATATGCTCACCAGCTTTTTCTTTTGCTTCTTCCATCGTGTCAGCAACAAACATATCTCTTACAAGAGATACCCCTTCTCCAAGAGGAACATTTTTTTTTGTAACCTCTGATCTTTTATTTTTATAGGCTTCAAATCTTGCCTTTAAAGCTTTGACAGTTGGTATCCACATAATTACATTTATATTTTGTTCAGCAGCCCATTCTATTGACCTAATTCCATCTACAACTTGATGAATTGGTGGGTGAGGATCTTGATATGGCTTAGGTAATACACTTATTTTTTTCATTGTACTATCTTCCATATTCATAAATTCTTCACTTGGCGGGCTCATATCATGTTGCCAAACATAATTTGGCGAAGGATAAGTATAAAACTCTCCTTCATGTTTGAAGAATTTTTCTGTCCAAGATTTTTTTAAAACTTCTAATGTTTCAGCAAATAATCTAAAATTTTTTGCCTGGTCTTTTAAATCAGCCTCTTTATTTAAATTTATTGCTTCTCTTCCATATACACCTCGAGCAACGCCTACCTCAACTCTTCCTTTAGAAAGTTGATCTAAAGTAGCTATATCTTCAGCTAATCTTATTGGATTATGAAAAGTAATAACGTTTGCAGCTTGGCCTATTCTAATATTTTTTGTTCTTGCAGCTGCATCTGCACCCATCATTAATGGATTTGTACAAGACTCCATTCCCTCGTGATTGAAGTGATGTTCTGTAAACCAAATTGAATTCCATTTGTTTTGATCACAGTATTCTGTGATTTCTTTAGTTTCATCTAACAATTGATGATAAGGTTTGTGTGTCCAGTTTGTGGTATTGCAAAAATAACCAAATTTCATAAAGCCTCCTTTAAAAGTTAATTTAAAGACGACCGATCCCACTTTCGTAAATCTTTGATTTTAACGACGAGTTATGTATCGCTTTATATCTAAACTTTATTATTACTAACGCTGATATTCAATGAATTTCTTTAGAGATTTGTTGAGAAATTTCTCATATATTTCACCATTATTTTTGTATTTATCTTTATTTAAAAAAGATTGATTCATTTTAAAATCATAAGAAGGCTCAAAGAAGAAAGGAACAGAAAGTCTCTTACTTTTATTCCATAAAACCCTGTGATTAGTTGCTTTAAATTTACCTCTGCTCAGAAATTCTAGCGCTCTCCCAGTATTTACAACTAAAGCATTTTTGTTAAATGGAACTGCATACCATTTTTTATTTTTCCTATTTTGCACCTGCAATCCACCTTTTCTATCTTGATAAAGTACTGTAAATATTCCACTATCAACATGGGTTTCACATCCAAGAGGAACTCCATCCTCTTCAGATATTTCCACAGGGTTAGTTTGATTAGGATAGTAATTAAATCTCAAAGTGCTTAATGTTTTCAATCTAGAAAAAACTTTTGAGGAAATATTTGGATTTTTTTTGTTTATTTTGATTATACTTTTAAACAAAGTTTCGCTTAAATTATAAATATTATCAAAATATTTATTTAGAATAATTATTGAATTTTTATTAAAACATTTCTTTAATTCTATATATTCAATATATTGATTTTTTAATTTTGAGGAATATTTCTTAGTTATTTTTAAATCACCTATATCTAAACCCTCTTTCCCATTAACATCACTCGGAAAATATCCTCTGTAAATATTTTTATTTTTTTTGTTCCACTTTTTGGGAGATAATTTTTTCTTCTCATTTTCTGATAAATT
Organism: uncultured Pelagibacteraceae bacterium; assembly: GCA_902624585.1. Classification (GTDB taxonomy): domain Bacteria; phylum Pseudomonadota; class Alphaproteobacteria; order Pelagibacterales; family Pelagibacteraceae; genus Pelagibacter. The sequence continues at coordinate 35,429 of CACNXU010000001.1, forward strand.
AAAGAATTTATTTCCAACTTTGCATGTATCTTGAACATGTTTTAAATTAAGTCCATGACCTACAACTTGAAAAAAACCTATATTGATACAAGCACTTTCGATTTTTTTAATTGTTTTAATAGCATTTTTAGTTTCAAAGTTATTTTTAATTAATGAAGATATATTAATTGTGGGTATGTAACTTTTGATCATCTTCTAACTGGTGTTTCTGTTGCAATATACTGATCTCTAGCTTTTTCTCTTACATAAATATAAATTCCAGCTGCTATTATACATGCAACACCGATGAATGTTCTGATAGTTGGTATTTCGTTAAACAAAAAATAACCTGGAATCATTGACATTATAATAAGCGAATATTCGAATAGAGATACAACCGAAGGGGAAGCAACTATATATGCTGAAAAAATACAAACAAAAGCTATTGATGCTGCAAAACCAAAAAATAAAATAAATTTCCAAGTATATTCAATGTTTGAAAACCATTCTCTAAAAATAAATTGAGTAGTAGGATCAAAATCAGGATTGTTAAGTTGACCGCTCCCCATGAAGATAAAAATTATAACACAAAGAATTAGCGCTATAAGATAGAAATAAAAAAGTTGAGTATTAACGTCATCTTTGTCCGAGGTGTATTTAGTTATTGTCATTGAGGCTGCATAAAAAAATGCACATAGCACTGGTAATAAACTTTTGTAATCAAAATCAGAAAAATTTGGATCTAAAACAATAAATACACCAATAAAACCAAATACTATTGCTGACCATCTCCTAATGCCAATAAACTCTTTCAAAAAAAATTTTGCAAAAATCGATACAAAAAATGGACATGAAAAAAATAAAGCGTTTGCAGTTGCTAAAGGCATATAAGTTAAAGAAATAAAGAATGCAGAAAAGGCTAAAAAGTGAAGAATTACTCTAATAATTGTTAAAAATGGGTAATAGGTTTTTAATGAAACTTTTTGACCTCTAAATTTGACATAACCAAAAAGTAAAATTGCAGCAACAAAATATCTTCCAAAGAAAATTTCATAAAGTGCAGCTTTTTCAAAAATAAATTTGATTAATGAATCTTGCATTGCAAACAAAGTCATTGCTGCAATAATTAAAAGTATTCCCTTTGAGTTGTTATCAGTGCTCATTATGCACCTATATCAAAAAAAAAATCTCTCGAATATTTAATTATTTCTTCAATTTTGAGGCGAATAGAAGACCTTCTTCTGAAAATTTTGACTTATTTTCTTCAATAAAGTCTCTCATTAATTTTATTTTATCCTCCTCAAATTCTGTTACTTTCCTTTTGCTTAAATCTATATAAAGCGATATCCATTCCATTGAGGCTGAAAGTTTGTTAGTTTTTTGTGATGTCATTTCCATTTTTAAATGTAGTCTTTTTTTATCATGATCAAAGTAAGTCACTTTAATGTTAACTTTTTCACCCTCTTTAACTTCGTTTAAGTACTTAGTATTGGTTTCAACAACCATTGTACTTCTATTATTGTCTTTTGCTGCAGTCCCACCCATTTTAAATTTTTCAAGCGCAACTTCCCATGCTTGATCAAATATTAGAACATAATACGCCATGTTCATATGATTGTTGTAATCAACCCATTCCTTTTTGACTTCGAAAGTTTTTAATAACACTTTAAGATCTTGTTAATGATGACTGTAATTCTTGATTTGAAATGTATCCCTTTACATTCCCGCTTTTATCAACCACTTCACAATTTGAGTCAGAACAAACAATTTTTGGTAAAAAATCCTCTATAAATTCTTCCTCATGTACCTTTATTAAATTCGTTTTATCTATATCATTTGATTGATCAGCTGTTTTCATTATAATTTTTGCTTTAATTACCTTTGCTCTGTTAACATCTTTTACAAAAGCTTTTACATAATCATCAGCAGGATTCATAATAATTTCCTCAGGAGTTCCTACTTGAACTAATTTGCCAGAATTTAAAATTCCTATATGATCTCCTAATCTTAGTGACTCATCAAGATCATGAGTTATAAAAACGATTGTTTTTTTTAATTCAGACTGTAGATCAATTAATTGTTTTTGCATATCACTTCTTATTAATGGGTCTAAAGCACTAAACGCTTCATCCATTAACATAATATCAGTATCGGTAGCTAATGCTCTTGCTAAACCAACACGTTGCTGCATACCTCCTGATAATTGGGCAGGGTATTGATTTTCAAAACCAGTTAGACCAACAGCATCAATTTTTTCCATTGAAATTTTACTTCTTTCATCTTCAGCTTTCCCTTGCATTTCTAGTCCATAACCAACATTTTGGATTACTGTTTTATGTGGGAATAAACCAAATCTTTGAAATACCATGCTCATTTTATGTCTTCTAAATTCAATAAGTTTGTCTTTATCTAGTGACATTACATTTGTACCTTCAACTAAAATTTCACCATCAGTTGGGTCAATTAATCTATTTAAATGTCTTATTAGAGTTGATTTACCTGATCCTGATAAACCCATACAAACAAATGTTTCACCTTCTTCAATTTTGAGTGATACATTATCTAATCCAACTGTATGGCCAGTTTTCTCTAAAATTTCATCTTTTGTCGCTCCATCTTTTACCATTGGAAGTACAGACTGAGGATTATTCCCAAAAATTTTATATACGTTGTTGATCTCAATTTTTGACATTGAGTAATGTTCTAGCAGTTACAATGATGATATGTAAAACAAATATTATACAACTTATAATTGTTTTGATAAATTTAGACTGTATTTATTTGATTTTAACTAATTTTTAAATAAAAATTTTGTTTATGTCTCAAACAGATAAAGATGTGCGACTTGAGCTATCAGCTCTATATAGAATTTTACATATGTACGGAATGACTGATTTAGCAAATCAATGTGCGGGCGCTAGATCCGTTGAAGACAAAAATTGTTCTTTTGTTCACCCTTATGGAATGTTTTATGAAGAAATAACTGCCTCATCTTTGGTTAAGATTGATCAAAATGGAAAAAAATTAGACGCGGACGGACCTTGGTTAAATGATGGATGTATTAATCTTGCGCAATGGATTTTTAATAAAAGAAATGATGTAAATTTTTATGTGCATGGACATGCCAATGATGTGATGGCTGTTGGTGGCACCAAAGAAGGATTGATGTATCTTTCACAAGCTGCGGTATATTTAAATCATCTTATTGGATATATAGATTATGAATTTGTTGAGGATAAGGATTTTGGTAATAAATTTGAAAACTTAATTAGTAAACATGATATTTTAATCACAAGAAATCATGGATATTACACAGTTGGCAAAACTGCCTCAGAAGCTTTTTTCAGAGCATATTATTTAGAGCAAGCATGCTCTGTTCAAGTAAAAAACCTTTCTATGGGTTTAAACAAACATGAAATAGATAATCAAAAAGCTGCTTATTTTTGGGAAAATATGAGTGACTCTGATGACTATAATTATGATGGAAAAACAGAGTGGGCTGCGTTATTAAGAAAATTGGAAAGAGAACATTCAAATTACAAAAACTAATGGAACAAAATTTCACAATAAAAAATGTAACTAAAAATTCTACAAACTTAGAAGTTGACTGGAGCGATGGAAAAAAAAGTAAATTTAATTATTTATGGTTAAGAGACAATTGTCCTACTGCACATGATAAAGACTCCCGACATAGAATGTTTAATATTTTAAAAGTATCGAAAAATATTAATCCAAAAAAATTTGCAGTAAATAATGAAGGTAAGCTGGAAATTGAATGGAGTGAGGGAGATCACATAAGTTATTATGATCAAAATTGGTTAAGAGAAAACTGCTATACTATTAAAAATAATTTAGAATATAAATCACCGTATCGACTTTGGAACAACTCTTTACAAAATGACTTTAAGTCAATCGAGATTGAACATGATGAAATTATGAATTCAGATGAGGGCCTTGTCAGATGGTTAGAGCTGTTACATCATACTGGAATTGCTATAGTAAAAAATGCCCCAACTGAAAATAATTCTGGCTTTAAAATTTTAAATAGAATTAGTCATACTAGAGAAACTTTTTTTAAAACACCTTTTGAAGTAATTAACATTCCTAAACCAAACAATTCTGCATACACAGCACATGCCTTAAGAAACCATATGGATTTACCGTGGTTTGAAACACCACCTGGCTATCAATTTCTTCACTGCTTAGTTAATTCTGCAACTGGCGGGGATTCATCTGCTGTAGACGGCTTTGCAGTTGCAGATTATTTGAGAAATAATGAAACAGAAATATTTGATACGTTAGTAAATGTTCATTTGAAATTTAGAGATATGGATTACACACAAGAGTCTGTCCGGAGTTACTATGCACCTGCAATATCATTAACAAAAGACAAAGATTATCATGACATTCGATTTAGTGTTGCAACAATGGATGCTTTAGATTGCCATCCTGATTTGATGGATAAAGTTTATAAAGCTCATCATCGATTTGGAAATTTGCTTCATGATGACAAATTTCAAATTAAATTCAGACTAGGACCAGGGGATATTTTTTCTTTCAATAACAGACGTTTATTACATGGTAGAACTGAATTTGATCCAAATTCAGGGCATAGACATTTGCAAGGCTATTATATGGATCGAGATGAAATTATTGGAAGACTAAAATATTTAAAAAGCTTGGTTAATTCCAACCAGTAACATTCTTTATTTCAAGATATTCTTCAAGACCCCAAACACCTCCTTCTCTTCCATTACCTGATTGTCTGTAACCACCAAATGGAGTTCCTGCATCTGCTCCGTTGCCATTAATATAAACACAGCCTGATCTTAATTTTTTTGCTACACGATGTGCTTTTTTTCTATCTTCAGTTTGTAAATAATTTCCGAGACCATAAGAAGTATCGTTTACAATATTGACTGCCTCATCTTCTGTTTCAAATGGAATTATAGATAACACAGGTCCAAAAATTTCTTCTTTAGCAATTCTCATTTCATTAGTTACATCTGTAAATATAGTTGGTTTAATAAAATATCCTTTGTTCAAACCATTTGGTAACTCGGGTCCACCTGCTGCAAGAGTTGCACCTTCAGAAATTCCGCTTTCAATAAGATTTATAATTTTATCATATTGAGCTTTAGAGATTACAGGTCCTATATGATCTCCTTTTTTTGAAGCTTGATCTACTTTAATTTTGTTTGCTTCGTCTACTGCTTCTTTAACAGCTCTTTCATAAATTGATTTCTCAACAAGCATTCTTGTTGGTGCATCACAAGATTGACCAGAATTACTCATTACATTTCTAATACCATCTCTTACTGCATCTTTATAACTATCAGCAAAAACAATGTTGCCCCCTTTACCACCTAATTCAAGACAAACTCTTTTGATTGTTTCTGCAGCGTTTTTTGAAATTAATCTTCCTGCCCTTGTTGAACCTGTGAAAGAAACCATATCAATATCAGGGTGGCTTGAAATATCAGTTCCTACTCCTGCACCATCTCCATTTATTAAATTAAATACTCCTTTTGGAAAACCTACTTCATCAATCATTTCAGCAAATAACATTCCAGAAATAGGAGCAATCTCTGAAGGTTTTAAAATCATTGTACATCCAGTTGCGAATGCAGGAATAACTTTTAAAGCAATTTGATTGATTGGCCAATTCCATGGTGTGATTAATCCACAAACTCCAATTGGCTCATAATAGATATGATTGTTAGATTTATTATCAAAATGTTCATCAAATTTAAAATTTTTTAATCTTAAAACAAAATCATCTAAATGATCTCTCCCTGACGCCGTTTGAACATTCGTTGACCAATCTATTGGAGCACCCATTTCTAAAGAAATAGCCTCAGCCATTTCATTAAATCTTTTTTTATAAACTGATGACAACTTTTCTAGCAAACTAAGCCTTTCTTCCTTGCTAGTTTCTTTCCATGTATTAAAGGCATTTTTTGCTGATTTAACAGCTAAGTTTGTATCTTCTTTTGAACCTAAAGAAATAACAGCAAACGGGTCCTCATTGCACGGATTAATTACTTCAAAATCATTTTTTTTAATTGGATCAACCCACTGACCATTTATGTAAAATTTTCTTCTATCTAACATTTTTTATTTTAACACATTAATTAAATTTCATATCCTTTTTCCTCAGGTTCATTATCAACTAACTCATCAGGAAAACCATTAGCTCTAAAATTAATATTATTTAAATCCTCCATCCTTTTCACAATCATTGATGACCACGCTCTAGAACCATATTTTTTTTGACCATCTTTAAAAATTTCAACTATTTGTGGAGAAATTTCTAAAGGAGCATTCAGTTTTTTTGCAAGGTTATCAAATAGACTTGTGTCTTTTAAAACCAAATCCATTGTAAAATTTATATTGTAAGATCCATTTAATATAACCTGGCTTTCTGTTTCATGCACAAAAGAATTACCAGAAGAAATAGCAATTCCTTTATAAGTTTTTGCCAGCTCCAAATTAGATTTTTTTGCAACTGTCCAAGCCTCACCTAGTGCAACTAAATTTACAGATGCTAGATAATTTGTAATCACTTTTAATATACTTGCTGTACCAAGCTCACCAGTGTGCAGTATTTTTCTTCCCATAACAGTCAATGCAGGTAAAATTTTTTCAAATGCTTTTCTTTCTCCACCAACAAATATAGCAATATTGCCTGTAGCTGCTCTATGACATCCACCACTAACAGGCCCATCCATTGGTATAGCTTTTTTAGCAATTACTTTCTCTCCAAGTCTTTTTACTTCATTTTTGTCTGTAGTACTCATTTCTAACCAAATTTTATTTTCTGAGAGACCATTTAAAATTCCATCGTCAGCCTCCATTACTTCAGCAGATACTTCAGGGGATGGAAGAGAAGTAATTATTAAATCACTCTGTTCTGCTAATTCTTTTGGGGATTTTGCAACTTTAGCACCTAAGTCTTTCAAAGAATTTGTTAAACTTTCATCTAAATCTCTTACTGTAAGATCAAAGTTATTTCTTAATAAACTTCCAGCAAGTTTTCCTCCAACATTACCTAAACCGATAAATCCAATTTTCATTTTATTTCCTCTTCTTTTTTGTTTTTTGTAAATACAATTAAAATCACACCAACTATGATTATTGCACCACCTATAAATAATTCTGCCGTTGGTTTTTCACCTAAAAGAAAAATAGCAGCTAGTAAACCAGTTGGTGGTATCCCCATAGTTACGATAGGAAGTACTTTATAAAGTGGGTTGTTTTTTAAAACATAATAGAAACAACCGTATGTAATTGGCTGCATGATAAAACCAATATAAATAGCAATAATCCAATGATCAAATTTTGCATTTGTTAGATAATTAATTGTATTTCCATCAATTATTGCAGATAGTATTACTAATATTGGTCCAGAGAATAATGCTAACCAAGCAACTAAAGATAAAGGATTTATTTCCTTACTTAAAGGTTTAACCATAACTTGTCCAAGAGCCCATATAGCAGAGCCTAAAATTGTAAGTCCAATTCCTATAAACTTTCCATCTAAGTTAGGAGATCCAGTTAAAATATAAACACCAACAAATGCAACAGCTATACCTATTAAAGCTCTGATAGTTGGTTTCTCCTTAAGCATGAAGTAAGCAAAAATAACTCCAAACGGAACTTCCATCTGAACCAAAAGAACTGCCGAGGATGCATCAATTAAATCTAAACCAGTATATGTAATACTATATTGCAACGTATTAGCGACTAATGATGCAGCAAAAATTCTTTTTAAATATCCTTTTGGAATTGGAAACCACCAAATTAACAATGAAGCAGCAAATGTAAATCTGATACCCATTAAAAGAATAGGGGGAAAAGATTCAAATGCTGGTTTAGCTATTACAAAACCAAAGCCTAAAAAAATAGGCACTAAGGACGCTACGAAAGTATCTTTTATATTCATACCTACTTTTTATATTAATGATTATTAAAGAACTTCTGATATATTCACCTTTTAAAATATGAATTCAACAAAAATAGATCCCAAATATATTACCAAATCAAATCCAAGAATTGGACTTATTGCGCTTGCAAGCGATTTTATGATTGAAAGAGATTTTATCAATGTAATTAAAGATAGAGAAGTCGATTTCTTTGTAAATCGTATCGAATGCTATAACCCACTAACAAAAGAAAATTTGATCAAAATGTCAAACAAAGTAACTGAGGTAACAAAAGATATATTACCTGATCAGGATATCGATTGTGTTGTTTATGGCTGTACATCTGGAACAATAGCTGCAGGCTACGAGTCTATTGAGAAAAAAGTAAAAGCTGCAAAACCTATGGCTGAAGTGACAACTCCAAGTACTGCTGCAATCAAAGCTTTAAAGAAATTAAATATAAATAAAATAAGTCTATTTACACCTTATAGTAAAAAACTTAACGATGAGGTCTTAAAATATTTTAAAGAGGAAGGATTTGAAGTTACGTCAAATTCTTACTTTGATATAGAAGCTGATTACGATATCGGAAAAGTTGATCAAAATTATTTGTATAATGTTTTATCTGAAATAGATTTAAACGGGGCAGAGGCACTCTTTGTTTCTTGTACCGCTTTACCAGTATTACCAATAATTGAAAAATTAGAGAAAAAATTAAATACTACAGTTTTATCTAGCAATCAGGCATTAATTTGGGATACGCTTGTTAAAATAAATAAAAATAATTCAGTGGAAGGTTTTGGAAAATTATTTAAAGAAAATTAATGCTGTTCACAAAAGAAGAATATAAGAAAAGATTAAAAAAAGTTAAGAAGATGATGCAAGAAAAAGGCATCGAGCTTTTAATCTCACATGACACCAACAATATGAATTACTTAACAGGCTATGATGCCTGGTCTTTTTATTACGCACAATGTGCAATTGTACATATAGATGAGGACGAGCCTTTATGCTTTGTTAGAGCCCAAGATGCAGGTGGTGCATATATTAAAACTTATTTGAAAGATGAAAATATCTTAGTTTATGACGAAAATTATATTCATAAGTGGCCAAAACATCCTTATGATAACTTAGTTGAGATAATAAAAGAGAGAAAATGGGATAAGGTATGCATTGGTCTAGAAATGGATGCACATTACTTTACTGCATTTTGTTATGAAAAAATAAAACAGGGATTACCTAATGCAAAGATTAAAGATAGTGATCGATTAGTTAATTGGGCAAGATTAGTAAAATCGGATGCTGAAATAGGTTTTATGAAATCTGCAGCAAAGATTTCTGAAAAAGGAATGAAAACCGCTATGGAAGTTATTAAACCAGGTGTAAGACAGTGTGATGCAGTAGGTGAAATTCAAAAAACTTTATTTTACGGGACAGAGGAATTTGGAGGGGAGTATTCTAGTATTGCAACTTTACTTCCAACAGGAAAAGGCACTTCAGCTTCACATTTAACAGCAACTCAAGATAAATTTGTAGAAGGTGAGGCTACAATTATTGAGTTATCTGGGGTTTATAAAAGATATCATGCTCCAATGGCAAGAACAGTTCTGCTTGGAAAGCCTAATCAATTAAAGATTGATACGATGAACAAAACAATAGAAGCTTTAAACGCAGGTATAACCAAGATTAAACCTGGAAATACAGCAGATGATGTTGCTCAAGCTTTCTGGAAAATATTAGATAAATATGGAATAGAAAAAAAATCTAGAACAGGTTATTCAATTGGAATTGGTTATCCTCCTGATTGGGGTGAGCACACACTTAATATTTATAAGGGAGATATGACAGTTCTAGAACCTAATATTTGTTTTCATATGATAGCTGTAATGCAATTTGGTGATTGGGGTGTTGAAGCCTCTGAAGCTATAAGAGTTACAGAGAATGGATCAGAATTGTTTTGTAATTTTCCAAAAGAGCTTCATATTAAGAGTTAATTAGCTATTGAAATCTATTTATACAAATGTTTTATATGCATCTTTATGTCTAAAAATCCAGAATTCGTAAAATTTGATAAAGTAGACAAAAGTTACGATGGCAAAGTTCTAGTTGTTAAAGATTTACAGTTGGATATTGCAGAAGGTGAATTTATTACAATGCTTGGTCCTTCTGGTTCAGGTAAGACAACTTGTTTAATGATGTTAGCAGGTTTTGAAACACCAACTCATGGTGAAATATTACTAGATGGAAATATCATTTCTAATATTCCACCTCATAAAAGAGGGATTGGAATGGTATTTCAAAACTATGCATTATTTCCACATATGACTGTTTATGAAAATTTAGCTTTTCCTTTGCGAGTAAGAAAAGTTGAAAAAGATGAAATTGATAAAAAAGTTGATAAAGCATTATCTATGGTTTCATTAAACGGATTTGAAACCAGAATGCCAGCCCAACTTTCAGGTGGTCAACAACAAAGAGTAGCAGTTGCTAGAGCTTTAGTATTTGACCCAGCAGTTGTTTTGATGGATGAACCTCTAGGAGCGTTAGATAAAAATTTGAGAGAAAGTATGCAATATGAAATTAAACATATACATGAAAGTATTGGTGTAACAGTTGTATATGTAACTCACGATCAAAGTGAGGCATTAACAATGTCAAATAGAATTGCAGTATTTAATGATGGAAAAGTTCAACAACTTTCAGATCCAGCTGAACTTTATGAGAAGCCAGTAAATTCTTTTGTTGCTGAGTTTATTGGTGAAAATAATACTTTTAATGGAGTGGTGGTTGATATTTCAAAAGACAAATGCAAAGTTAAGTTAGCAAATTCAGAAATATTAGCTAATCCGATTTCTGTTAAGTCGAAAGGTGAAAAAACTACAGTCTCATTAAGACCTGAAAGAGCACTGATAAATCCAAGTGATAAGATGGATAACATGTTTACTGGAAAGATTGAAGAAGTAATTTATCATGGCGACCATACTAGGGTTAGGTTAAATCTCTTAGGAAGCTCAGAGTTTATTCTTAAAGTGCCTAACAGCACCTCCAACTTAGAACTAAAAGTTAGTCAAGATATAAATATTGGATGGAACAGTACTGATGCTAGAGCATTGGACCCAAAATAATTAAATAATTTAATACTTAATCTAACATACATTTATCAAGACAAAATCAGCTGTTGACTTCACTTTAGCTATTTGTTGTACTTTTACTTATATAAATTAATTTATATCAACGTTTAAACGGAGGAATAATGAAGAAAATAAGTAAATTATTACTAGCTCTTTCTTTTGTTGTGTCTTTATCGTCTTCAGCCTTTGCTGTTACAGTAGCATCTTGGGGTGGAGCTTATACAGACTCTCAAAAACAAGGGTATGGTGATCCAACTGCTAAAAAACTTGGAATAGATATCAACTGGGTTGATTATTCTGGTGGTTTATCAGAAATTAAAGCACAAAAAGAAGCAGGTGCTATAACTTGGGATATCATAGACTTATTTGCATTCGATACAATTAACGGATGTGATGAAGGTTTGTTTGTTAAATTTGATTTTGACAAAGATTTCCCTGCTGCACCAGATGGAACTCCAGCAAGCAAGGATTTCTTTGCTCCTATGCCGAGTGAATGTGCTGTAGGTAACATTTTATATTCATGGAACTATGCTTTTGATACAAGAGCATTTGGTGGTAAAGAGCCTAAAACAATTAAGGACTTCTTTAACACTAAAAAATTTCCAGGAAAAAGAGCAATCTATAAAAGTGCGTTAACTAATTTAGAAATCGCTTTAGCTGCTGACGGTGTTAAAATGGGTAAAGGTGGAGAGTTGATTTACAGAAAACTTGAAGCTGATGGTGGTATCGACAGAGCAATGGATAAAATTAAGAAACTTTGTACAGATCCAAATGGTGGATGTGTATTCTGGTCTGCTGGTGCTCAACCGCCAGAACTATTAGTTGCAGGTGAAGTTGTTATGGCAACAGGTTGGAATGGTAGATTCTTTAACGCTGAAATAGGTGAAGGTGCTCCAATTAAACAAGTATGGGATGGTCAAGGTCTTGACTACGAATATTTTGCACTTGTTAAAGGTGGACCAGATGAAGCAAATGCTAAAAAAGCTTTAGCTATGATGACTAATACTGAAATGTTAGCTGGTAGTGCAAAGTATATTGCATATGCGCCTTACAGATTATCATCTTTAGATATAATCAAAGCCAATGAGCCTTGGTACAAAGATGGCAAAACTGAAATGATGCCTCAAATGCCAACAGCTCCTCAAAATACTAAGAGATATTTCTTAGTAGATCCTTTCTTCTGGGCTGACTACGGAACAGAGATTGGTGAGAAGTGGGAAGCAATGAAAGCAGGACTATAATTTCAGTTTTAATCACTGAATTTATATAATATATTTAGGGCGGTTATATAGCTAACCGCCCTATTTTTTTATGAGCTCTGAAACAAAACAAATATTAACAACTGACGGAATTCCGCTAGAAGTCAGTTTAAAAAAGGCTGAAAAAAAGAATAAGATTAAAGCTTTTTTTCTAGTTGCACCTTTACTATTTTTCTTATTTCTCACATATGTTTTTCCAATTGGAGAAATGTTTACAAGAAGTATTGACGATAAAATGGTAACAAACATGCTTCCAAAAACTTTTAAAGCAATGGAAAAATGGGATGGAAAAGAATTGCCGCCAGAAGAAGTTTTTGCAGGTTTTTACTTAGATTTTAAATTATTAGTAGAAAATCAGACACAAGGAAAACTTGGTCAAAGATTAAACAAAGAAAAAAATGGATTTAATTCAATAACAAAAAAATTATTGAGACAAATTAAAAGAAATAAAATAGATGAAAGTATCAGCATTAAAGAACAAATAATGAAAGTCCATAAAAATTGGAGAAATGTTGAGTACTGGCAAGCAATAAAACGAACTGCACCTCCATATACTTTTGCAAAATATCTGAAAGGTATGGATATGTATTTTGCGCCCGATGGAAGTATTGCTCAAGTCGATGAAGATAGAAGAATTCATAGAATACTTTGGTTAAGAACTTTAGAAATTGCTCTATTTGTAACTATTTTTTGCTTCTTAATGGGATACCCAATAGCTCATTTGTTAGCAACCTTACCAATGAAGTACTCAAATTTATTGATGATTTGTGTACTTTTGCCTTTCTGGACATCTTTACTTGTTAGAACTGCTAGTTGGATGATTTTGTTACAACAACAAGGAGTGGTCAATGATTTCTTTGTAATGATAGGACTAGTATCTGATGATAGTAGGCCTGAAATGATGTATAATAAAGTCGGTACTTACGTTGCAATGACGCAAATATTGCTTCCATTTATGGTTCTACCACTTTACAGCGTAATGAAAACAATATCTCCAAGTTTAATGAGAGCAGGAAAATCATTAGGTGGAACTCCTTTTGTTGCTTTTTGGAAAGTTTATTTTCCTTTAACTATTCCAGGTATTGGGGCTGGATGCTTGCTCGTATTTATTTTAGCAATCGGTTACTACATAACACCAGCATTGGTAGGAGGTGCATCAGGAACTCTAATTAGTAATCAAATTGCATATCATATGAAAACTACATTAGACTGGAGTTTCGCCTCTGCTATGGGTCTAATGTTGTTGTCTGGTGTTTTAGTAATTTATTGGATTTATAACAAATTAGTTGGAGTAGATAATATAAAACTAGGTTAATTATGGCTTTACCAAGTTATACAGAGACAAGATACAGAATATGGCATTACATTTATATTGGTATTTGTACTTTTGTATTTTTCTTTTTAATTGCGCCTTTATTTGTAATTTTCCCATTATCTTTTAATGCAGAAGAATTTTTAGTTTTTTCTGAGGGGATGAAGAGACTCGATCCTGATGCTTTTTCTTTTAGATGGTACCATGAAATGGTTTATGGAACTAAAAACCCATGGGGTCTAGCAGCAAAAAATAGTTTTATAATAGCAATATTTGCTACTATAGGATCAATAATTTTAGGAACATTAGCTGCTTTAGGTCTAAGCAGTAGACATATGCCATATAAAGGAATTATTATGGCAATTTTAATTTCACCTATGATTGTTCCTTTGATTATTTCTGGAGTAGCAATTTTCTTTTTCATGGCCAAAGTTGGTTTAGCCGCAACACATACAGGAATAGTTTTAGCTCATATCATACTGGGTACTCCATTTGTTGTAATCACAGTAACAGCTACACTTTCTGGTTTTGATCATAGTGTAACTCGAGCTGCTGCAAGCTTAGGCAGTAATCCAGTAAATACATTTATGAAGATTACATTACCATTGATACTTCCTGGAGTTATTTCAGGTGGTTTATTTGCTTTTGTAACTTCATTTGATGAAGTGGTAGTTGTTTTATTTCTTGCAGGTTTAGAGAATACTACAATTCCAGTACAAATGTGGACAGGTTTGAGAGAACAGCTAAGCCCTACAATCCTAGCTGTTGCAACTTGTTTAATTCTTCTCTCAACTTTGATTTTGATAAGTGCAGAACTATTAAGAAGAAGATCTGAGAGATTAAGAGGAATAAATAGATAATTTACCCAAATAATTTATTCATATATAGAAGCTTTTATGGAAATTAAAAAAGTTGTAGTTATTGGTTCTGGAACAATGGGAAGTGGAATAGCAGCCCATTTATGTAATGCGGATATACCAGTTACACTTTTAGATTTGACAACTGAAATTAGTGAAAAAGCTAGAGAAAGAATTCATAAATCTAGACCTCCTTTGCTAATAGATAAAAGTAAAATTCATAATATTAATGTTGGGAATATTGATGAAAACTTTGACGTAGTAAAAGATGCAGATTGGGTCGTAGAGGCAGTAGTAGAAAGAATTGATATTAAACACAATATTTACGAGAAGATATTCAAGAATAGAAAAAAAGGTGCAATAGTTTCTTCAAATACCTCCTCAATTCCAATTAAAGTTCTATCAGAAAAATTAAATGATGAAGAAAAAAAAGACTTTTGTATCACTCACTTTTTTAATCCAGTTAGATACATGGGATTGTTAGAAATTGTTAAAAACGAAAATAACGATTTAAATAAAATCAATTCTTTAAAAAAATTTTGTGAAGTAGAGCTTGGCAAGGGAGCTATAGTTTGCAACGATACCCCAGGTTTTCTAGGTAATAGAATTGGTGTTTATGCAATGCAAGTTGCTATGACAGAAGCATTCAAAATGAAACTTTCAATAGAAGAAGCTGATGCAGTTTTTGGTAGACCAATGGGAATACCCAAAACAGGAGTATTTGGATTATACGATCTAATTGGAATTGATTTGATGGCCGATGTATTAAAAAGCTTTATCAAAGAACTTTCAGAAAAAGATGAATTTCAAATTGTTGCAAAAGAAATTCCATTAGTCAAAAAATTAATTGAGACAGGTTATACAGGGCGTAAAGGAAAAGGTGGCTTTTATAGGATGAATAAAAGTAGAGATCAAAAAATTTTAGAAGCGATAAATTTAGAAACAGGAGAGTATTCTGCAACAAAAAAAATAGATTTAGGAATTGAAACTGTTGACATAAATAATTTAATAAATCGAAAAGATAAGTTTGGTGAATATGCCTGGATTGTAATTTCAAAAATAATTAAATATGCATCTTCACTTGTTCCAGGAATTACTGATAAGTTTAATGATATTGATGAAGCTATGAGACTAGGTTTTAATTGGGCGATGGGTCCATTTGAAATGTTAAGATCGATAGGGGTAAAGAATTTCTTTGAAAGAATTGATAACTTTGAAAATAATAAATTTTTAGAAAATTTATCAAAAACAAAAGATGAAAACTTCTATGGAGAAAGACAACTTTATACAGACATTCAAACTTTAGGAAAAATAAGACCATCAGCAATTAAACTGGATAAAAATAATTCAGCTGAAATTCATAGATTTAAAGATTTTAATATTGTTGAGTTTACAACAAAAGCTTGTGCATTAGATTATGACTCAATGGATGCACTAAAAAATGCAACTGACAAACCTTTAATAGTAATTAATGAAAGCATGCAATTTTCAGCAGGTGTGAATTTAAGTTATACTATGAATTTTGCCGACAAAGGTGATTTTAAATCAATTGAAAAATTTATCAAATATTTTCAAGATACTTGCAAAACTTTAAAATACTCTAAGTACCCAGTTGTATCAGCACCATCTGGACTTACACTTGGAGGAGGCTTTGAGGTTTTAGTTCAAAGTAATTTTGTTGCCTCACACACAAATTTAGTTATTGGATTAGTTGAAACTATTGTTGGATTAGTTCCAGCAGGTGGAGGATGTAAAGAAATGTTGTGGAGATGGTCACAAACAGAGGAAGCACAATCAGATCCAGATTATGCCCCACTAAAAGTTTTTGATATTATTGGTTATGCTAAAACAGCCACATCTCCAATCGAGGCTGAGCCATTAAAGTATTTAAGACCAGAAGATAAAAAAATAATGAACAGAAATAGCCTTTTTGAGGAAGCAAAAAATTTAATTAATCAAAACACTGATTTTGTTCCTCCAGAAGAGTGTAAATTTAAGCTTTCTGGAAAGCCGTTGAAAGATAAAATGATTAAGGTTTTAGAGAAATTATACAACGAAAAAGTAATTTTAGATCATGGTATGCATGTTGGAACTGAGCTTGCAAACGTTTTAAGTGGTGGAGACACTACTATTGAAAAAGTTTTGTCAGAAGATGATTTGTATAAATTAGAACTAGACTCTTTTATGAGATTGATAGAAACAAAACAAACTCAAGAAAGAATTAAGCACACACTGTCAACCGGCAAACCTTTAGTTAATTAGAATTAAACATTCTAAAGGTTTTAATATAATCAGGTCTTAAAACATAAATTGCCTTATTACCTGTTTTAATTTTAGTTAATATATCTAAACCATAAACTACTTTACCAATTGGAGTATATTCACCTTGATAAATTGGAATTTCTTTTAACGTAATAAAGAATTCACTATCTTCTGTATCAAATTCTGTTGCTCTAGCAAAACCAACACTTCCCTCTGTAAATTTAAAATCGTTACTTAGTTCTGATTTTAACAATCCCAGTCCAGACTTTCCGCTACCAATTTTGGAATAATCTAAATTATTTATATTTCCATATTCGATATCTCCAGCTTGTACAAAAGTATTTTCTGAAACTTTATAAAAAGCAGAACCATCATACATTTTTTGTTCAATTAAAATTTTAAATCTTTCCACCGCTTTAGGAGAAATATCTGGATAAAGTTCAATAATTACATTACCACATTCTACATTCATTACAGCAATATTATTTGGTTTATTAAATTTAAGTTTACTTAAATTATTTTTTTCAACAAATAGACATTTATTTTTTAATAAAAAAAAGGATGTAAAAGCAAAAATTGAAAGACAAATTAAAAATATAAATAAAATTTTTTCTGATTTTGAAGCTTTAATAGTTTTAATCATAAAATATTTTTATCTATTTTAGCTAAGTTTAATTTTATAAAATTCACTTTGTTATTTAGGATTTTGTCACTACTAATTCTATCTTCAATTGTTTCCTTATCAGTCATTAAAAATGAAAAAATTTCTGCCATATCTTCAGATGGAATAGATTTAGAATATTCAGTCAAAAATCCATTAGTATTTTCATATAAATCTAAATTGAGTTTATCAGAGCAAGTAGAACATTTAGCATAATTAAACGAACTTTTGTTAAAAGAGGAAAATTTATTTTCATCAAAAACATTACTATGACTATTTTGAATCATGTGAAAAACTTCATGGTGTATCATTCTTTCAAAATACTTTTTGTTGAAATTAATATCTAAAATTAATGTTCTGTTTTTATTATCAGGTATTCCCCCAGTATTAATTCCAGATATAAATAAATTTTCACAAAAAACGATATATTTTAGTTTTATTTTATTGAGAAAATCTGAATTATAGAGATTGATATTTTTTTCAATTACAGAAAATTTTGAATTTAAATTGTCTAAATCAACCTTTTCACAAGTAATATTTTTATTTACACCAATTTTAAAATTACCTTTAGCACTCAAATAACGAATATTGTTATCATTTTTCAATTTATAAATTTCTAAGTTGGGAATTTTTATTAAATTATAAATTTCATCAGCATTTACATGGTAAATATGAAAAATAAGAAAAAATAAAATTAAAATTTTCATTAAATTATTATAGACGAATTAGATGTGATAATATTATCTTAGATTATAAAAAAATGAAAAAAGAAAGAAATAAAAATCCAATTCAGCCTGCTGATGGTACAAAGGTTCCTAGATTTGCTGGTCCAAGTACATTTGCAAGACTTCCTGAACTAAGAGATGTAGAAAGTTGTGATGTTGCAATTGTTGGAGTACCATTTGATGCTGGTACAAGTTATAGGCCAGGTGCAAGATTTGGTCCACAAAGTATCAGACAAGCTTCTAGACATTTGAGAACTAATTATCATCCTAATTATGATGTTGAGCCTTTTAAAATCCAGCAAGTTGCTGATGCTGGTGATATCGCTTGTAATCCATTTAGCATAGATGAAGCAATTAAGCAGATTGAGGTGGGCGCAACAGATTTATTAAATAAGGTTGGAGGAATTATTAGTCTGGGAGGAGATCATACTATTGCAGTCCCCTTATTAAGAGCAATCAATAAAAAGAATAAAGGACCTGTGTCTTTAGTTCATTTTGATGCCCACTTAGATACTTGGGATACATATTTTGGAGCTCCTTATACTCACGGAACTCCATTTAGAAGAGCTAGAGAAGAAGGTTTATTTTTAGATGATGCCTCAATGCATGTAGGTATCAGAGGTCCACTTTATAGCAGAGATGACATTAAAAATGATGAAAGCTTTGGATTTAAGATAATTCACTGTGATGAATTTCAAACAGAGGGCACAGATAAAATTGCTGAGAGAATTAAAAAGAGAGTTGGAGATAATGCGTTATATTTATCAATAGATATTGACGTACTTGATCCTGCTTTTGCTCCAGGAACAGGAACACCAGAGATTGCAGGTATGACAACAAGAGAAATAGTAAATGTTTTAAGAGGACTTTCAGGTTTAAATTTAGTTTCTGCAGACGTAGTTGAAGTTTCACCTGCGTACGATCATGCAGAAGTAACTTCTTTAGCCGCTGCAACAATAGTTTATGAACTTACAAATCTATTTGCAAAATCATAAAGAAAGGATAGTTATAAGAGATGTTAGACAAAAAAAATTTTTATATTAATGGAGCATGGGTCAAACCAAATAGTTCTGAGGAAATTAAAGTAATCGATCCAGCAACAGAGCAAAATTGTGCTGTAATCACTTTAGGAAATAAAGCAGATGTTGACTTAGCAGTTAGTGCAGCAAAAGATGCTTATGAGTCTTGGGCCTTTTCTTCTAAAGAAGAAAGAATTGGATTATTAGAAAAACTTTATGAAAACTACAAGAAAAGATGGGCAGACATTGCAGAAGCTATAACTCTTGAAATGGGTGCTCCTAAAGATTTTGCAACCAAATTACAAGCAGGTACAGGAGCAAGTCATATTAAATCTTTTATAAGATATTTAAAAAATTTTGAATTTGAAAAACCGTTAGGTGAACATGCTCCTAACCAAAGACTAATTTATGAGCCAAAAGGTGTTTGCGCATTAATAACTCCATGGAATTGGCCAATGAATCAAGTGTGTTTAAAAGTAATGCCGGCAATCGCATCAGGATGTACTATGGTCTTAAAACCATCAGAGTTAGCGCCACTATCCTCAATGATACTTGCTGAGATTATTGATGAAGTAAAGTTTCCAAAAGGAGTATTTAATTTAGTTAATGGTGATGGAGCAACAACAGGAGATGCTCTAACGAGTCATCCAGATATTAATATGATTTCTTTTACAGGATCAACTAGAGCAGGAGCTCTAATTTCACAGAATGCTGCTAGAGATTTTAAAAGAGTAAGTTTAGAATTAGGTGGAAAAGGGGCAAATATAATTTTTAAAGATGCTGACCCAGAAGCCATTGAAAGAGGTGCTTTAAGATGTTTTAGAAATTCAGGACAGTCTTGTAATGCACCAACAAGAATGCTTGTTGAAAAATCAATGTATGATGAGGCAATTGAGAGATTAAAAAAATATACTGAAAATTTTGAAGTTGGTGACCCTAAAAAAGAAGGTGAACATATTGGTCCAGTTATTTCAGAAATTCAATATAACAAAATACAAACTTTAATCCAAAAAGGCATTGATGAGGGTGCTAAATTGGTTGCTGGAGGAACAGGTAAGCCAGAAGGATTAGATAAAGGTTATTTTGTTAAACCAACAGTATTTGCTGATGTTAATAATGACATGGAAGTTGCAAGAACAGAAATTTTTGGACCTGTTTTATCTGTAATACCATTCGAAACAGAGGAAGATGCTATAAAAATAGCCAATGATACGGCATATGGATTAACAAATTATATCCAAACCCAAGATTCTAAAAAAGTACAAAGAGTTGCAAGAAAATTAAGATCTGGAATGGTCGATGTAAACGGCGCTGGAATCGCTGTTGACGCACCATTTGGTGGTTTTAAGCACTCAGGAATAGGTAGAGAGGCAGGTGAACACGGCCTCGAAGAGTTTTTAGAGGTAAAAGCTGTCGGTGGTTGGAGTAATTAATTCTAATTTATTATAACTTAACATTAAATTCTTTACGTTCATTTTAGGTTTTATGATTCTTATTTTATTTACACACAATTTCAAATAACTAGTGTCCTATAAATAATTAAGATAACAGGTTTATTTTTTTAAACCATAACAACAAGGAGATCAAAATGAGTAGATCATCAAAACTCTACAATTCTGATTTAGCGCCTACACCGGCTGATAAAAAGAATTGGGGATGGTTTGAAATCTTTAACGTATGGGCAAATGATGTTCAAAGTTTATTTGGGTATACTTTAGCTGCATCATTGTTTTTAGCGTCAGGATTAAATGGTTGGGCCGTATTTGCTGCATTAATTCTTGCAGGTTTTTTTATAATGTGGCTTGTAAACTTATCAGGTAAACCAAGTGTAAAACATGGAATTCCATATCCAGTATTTGCTCGAGTTAGTATGGGTGTATTTGGAGCAAACTTTCCAGCAATGGCTAGGGGTCTTGTTGCAATGTTCTGGTATGGAGCACAAACTTATGCTGCATCAACAGCAGTAGCACTTTTAATAACAGGTATAACAGGAATAGAGGGTGAAGTAGTGTTTTTAGGCATGACAGGTGTAATGTGGATTTCATTTATATTTGTTTCACTATTCCAAGTTTATTTATTTTGGCAAGGTGTAGATCTTGTAAAAAGATTTTTAAACTTTGCAGGACCAGCAGTGTATGTGGTCATGATATTATTAATGATTGTTATATGGGTTAAAGCTGGTGGTGGATTATTTTCAGAGGTTGGAAATATATTTTCTGGTGGAGAAAGATCTGGTGGTTTTGAAGGTCTTGGATCATTTGGAGCTTTTTTAGCTGTATTTTCAATTATGGTTGGTTACTTTGCAGCTGTAGTAATTAACTTTGGTGATTTTGCTAGATTTGTGAAAAATGAAGATGAAATGAAAAAAGGTAATCTATGGGGATTAGTAGGAAACGTAGTTTTGTTCTCTTTTATTACCTTAATGATTACTGGTGGAACCATTGCTATTTTTGGTGAGTACGTAGCAAGTCCAACAGATATGGTTGCTAAAGTTGACAACTTAGGACTAACAATAATTGCTGCATTTGCTTTCTTTGCGGCAACAGTAGGTATAAATATGGTTGCAAACTTTATACCTCCTGCTTATGACTTAGCTAATTTAATACCAAGCAAAATCAATTTTAAAATTGGTGGACTTATAACTGCTGGTTTTGGTTTTGTAATTGGTGGTATGTGGGTGGCTGTTATTACT
This sequence comes from uncultured Pelagibacteraceae bacterium, assembly GCA_902624585.1. Lineage (GTDB taxonomy): Bacteria > Pseudomonadota > Alphaproteobacteria > Pelagibacterales > Pelagibacteraceae > Pelagibacter. The sequence continues at coordinate 57,251 of CACNXU010000001.1, forward strand.
CAAATGGGATTATTTCCATTTGTTAATACGCTTGGTGCCATTTTAGCTCCAGTCTTTGGTATTATGATTGTAGATTATTATATTATCAAAAAAGAAACTTTGGATGTTGATGCCTTATTTGATGATAGTGCGAGTGCAAAATATCATTATAACGGCGGGTTTAATCGCAAAGCAATTTTAGCATGGATCCTATCAGGATATATTGCAGTTGGAACGGTTTGGCCAAACATTTTAGTTTTAGGTTTAGGTGATTTCTTTTCTAACTTAGGTGGTGGTGGAGGATATGCTTGGATAATAGGAGCAGCATTAGGTGCTGTTGTTCATCTAGCTATATCTAAAAGATAACATTTTAAATCTTTAAATAGTTATATAACTAAGCCCATTACTTTATGTGATGGGCTTTTTTATTAATTCAGAATAGATTTTGTTTTTATACCTTCTAAAAGTTTTAAACATTTTTTTAATTCATCTAAAACAATAAATTCATCAATTTTATGTGCTTGTTCAATTGAGCCAGGACCACACACAACTGTGCTAATACCTATTTCTTGAAATAGACCTGCCTCAGTTCCAAATGAAACTACTTGGCGTGAATTATCTCCAGTTAAACTTGATATTAATTCACACGCATCTGATTTTTCATCTCTATCAAAACCAACTATCTCTCCAATTATTTTTTTTTCAATTGAGGAATTAGGAAAAATTTTTTTCATTTCTGGTAATAAAACTTCATCTGCATATTTATCTAACTCTTTGTTTAAAAAAACTGCATCTTCCTTTACTACTGGTCGTGTCTCCCAATTAACATGACATTTATCTGCAATTACATTATGAGCTATTCCACCAAATATACCTCCAATTGATAAAGTAGAATATGGAGGATCAAATATAGAGTCTTTTGGTGACCTTTCTTTAAGTTTTTCTCTCAACTCAATCAATTTACTTACATATCTTGATGCATACTCGACTGCACTCACACCTTTATGAGGTGTTGAACTATGACCAGCTAAACCTTTAAAATAAGTGGTGTACTCATAACAACCTTTATGAGCGTCAATAATTTTCATATTAGTTGGTTCACCTACAATACAAATTCCATCTTTGATATCTCTTTTTTTTAATTCTTTAATTAGAATAGGTGCTCCTTGACATGCAGTTTCTTCATCAAAAGTAAATGAGAAATGAATATCTCTATCTAGATTTGACTTTGAATAAATTGGAGCAAATGCCAAAGCGCAAGCAATAAAACCTTTCATATCACATGATCCTCTTCCATAAAGTTTATTATCTTTAATTGTTGCTTCAAAAGGATCTGTTGACCATCCTTTTGAAACTGGAACAACATCTGTATGCCCTGACAATATAATTGGTTTTTTGTTACTAGATTTTTTTGCTTTTATGGTAGCAAATAAATTAACTCTTTTTTTGTCTTCATCAAACGTTCTAAATGAAGAGGCGCCATGTATTTTTAAAATATCATCACAATAATTAATTAAAGAATTATTATCTTCTCCCGAGATTGTTTTAAAACTAATTAGGTCAGTTAATATTTTAACTGAGTTTTTGAACAAAAGTTCTAAATTATTTTCTGTACTCATATATTTCTTCCATTATATATAAAATATATGAAAGAACAAATCACGTACGATATATTTGATAAAGTTGACATTAGAGTTGGCACGGTCATTTCAGTTAAAAAAAATGAAAAAGCTAGAAAACCTTCTCTAGTTGTTGAAGTAGATTTTGGAAAAGAAATTGGAATTAGACAATCTTCTGCCCAAATTACTCATTATTATAATGAGGAAAATCTTAAAGGAAAACAAGTAATAGGTGTTTGTAATTTTCCAGAGAAAAACATAGCTGGTGTAGTTTCTCAAGTACTTATTCTTGGCTCAATAGATAAGGAGGGCAAAGTAATTTTGGTTCATCCATCTCAAAAATCTGAGAATGGATTGCCTATAGCATAGAAATGCATCCAGAAATTTTATCGATAACATTATTTGGGATTGTAGCCGCTTATTCTCCAGGACCAAATAATTTTGTAGCGTTTTATTCTGGATTTAATTTTGGTATTTCAAGAACGCTTCCACACATAATTGGAGTTACTTTGGGATTCCCATTTTTATTATTATGTGTAGCTTTAGGTTTAATAAACGTGTTTAAACTTTATCCATTAATTCAAGAAATATTAAAGTATCTAGGAACACTATTTTTAATTTACTTAGCTTATAAAATTTCTTTCTCCAGTTCTCAAAGTGAAGAAAACAAAAATAAAAGTCCAGTAAAATTTATAGAAACGTTTGTTTTTCAATTTTTAAATCCCAAAGCTGTTATTGCATCGATTATAATTGTATCAACCTATATTAAAGTAGGAGAAAACTTTGTAAGTTATACGACTCAAATTGTTATATTAGCCCTGTTAGTTTCTGTAACCAGTATTACATTATGGACTTTTTTAGGTAAATTCTTTAGGAAATTTGCGACAAATCAGAAATTTATTAATTATTTTAATTATGTTATGTCACTGCTTCTTTTATTAAGCATACTAACTTTTTATTTGTAACATGAAACCAGGAAACATAAATTCTTATAATTCACTTAAAAAAATCTGTATAGATAGTAAGGAATTTAAATATTATTCATTATCTGAGGCTGAAAAAAATGGCCTTGATGGTGTAAGTAAACTTCCTAAATCTCTTAAAGTGTTGTTGGAAAATTTATTAAGATATGAAGATGATTTGTCTGTTACTAAATCTCAAATAAAAGCGATTAAGAATTGGCTTAAAACAAAAAAATCTAAAACTGAAATTGCATATAGACCTGCAAGAGTGCTTCTTCAAGATTATACTGGTATTCCTGCTGTAGCTGATCTCGCAGCAATGCGAGAAGCAGTGAAAGAAAAAAATAAGGATCCAAATACTATCAACCCCTTATCTGCTGTTGATCTTGTTATTGATCATTCCGTACAAGTAGATCAGTCTGCTAAAGCAGATTCTTTTGAAAAAAATGTTGATATAGAATTTGAGAGAAATGGAGAAAGATATTCTTTTTTAAAATGGGGACAGCAAGCATTTAATAATTTTAGAATAGTTCCACCCGGAACAGGAATTTGCCACCAAGTAAATTTAGAGTATTTATCAAAAGTAGTTTGGTCAGAAGACTTTAAAGGAGATAAGTATCTTTTTCCAGATACTTTAGTTGGAACAGACAGTCATACTACAATGGTAAATGGTTTATCAGTCTTAGGATGGGGTGTTGGTGGAATTGAAGCTGAAGCAGGAATGTTGGGACAACCAATATCGATGTTAATACCTGAGGTTATTGGATTTGAGATGAAAAACAAAATGCCAGAGGGGACTACAGCAACTGATTTGGTTTTAACAGTTGTTAAAATGTTAAGAGATAAAGGAGTTGTTGGTAAGTTTGTTGAGTTTTATGGTGAGGGATTGAAAAATTTAACACTTGCAGATAGAGCAACTATTGCAAATATGGCTCCTGAATATGGAGCTACATGTGGTTTTTTTCCTATTGATGAGGAAACACTTAAATATTTGAAATTTTCTGGAAGAGATCAACACACCGTCAATATCGTTGAAAATTATGCTAAAGAGCAAGGTCTTTGGGCGAGTAATGACATAGAATTTACTGATATCCTATCTTTAGATATGTCTTCAGTTGTTCCAACCATTTCAGGTCCAAAAAGACCACAAGATAAAGTGCTTTTAACTGATGCGCCAAATTCTTTTAAAAAAGTATTGAATGAAGCCACAAATAAAAATGAAAAATCAGTCTCAAAAGTAGCTAATACAGACTTTACAATTAAAGATGGCTCTATATTAATTGCTGCAATAACATCTTGCACTAACACTTCAAATCCAAACGTTTTAATTGGAGCTGGACTTTTAGCTAAAAAAGCAATTGAAAAAGGGTTACAGGTTAAACCTTGGGTAAAAACTTCTTTAGCTCCTGGATCTCAAGTAGTAACAGATTATTTAGAAAAGTCTGGATTAAATATATATTTAGATCAATTAGGATTTAACTTAGTTGGATATGGATGTACAACGTGTATTGGTAATTCAGGTCCACTTCAAGAAAATATTGTAGAAGCGATACAAAAAAAAAATATTTATGCAGTTTCAGTTTTATCAGGAAATAGAAATTTTGAAGGAAGAATTTCACCACATATTAAAGCTAACTATTTGGCTTCACCTCCACTTGTGGTTGCATATGCTATTGCAGGGCACATGGAGTTTGATTTGTACAAAGATCCACTAGGAAAAGATAAAGAGGGAAAAGAAGTATTTTTAAAAGATATTTGGCCGTCAAATAAAGAGATAGAAAACACCTTAAAAGATTCGCTTAATGCAGAAATGTTTATACAGAGATATGCAAATGTTTCAGAAGGTCCATCTCAATGGCAAAAAATTAAAACCGATAAAAGTAGTATCTACAATTGGGACGAGGGATCTACTTATGTAAAAAAACCTCCTTTTTTTGACTCTTTACCAGATGAACCAGAAGGATTTAAAGAAATTAAGGATGCACGACCATTATTAATTTTAGGTGACATGGTTACTACCGATCATATATCACCAGCTGGTAGTATCCAAAAAGATAGCCCGACTGGTGAGTATTTTATGGAGCATCAAATTTTGCCAAAAGACTATAACTCTTATGGTTCAAGAAGAGGAAATCATGAAGTTATGATGCGAGGTACTTTCGCAAATATAAGAATCAGAAATGAAATGGCTCCTGGAACCGAAGGTGGTTTTACAAAATTATATCCAGAGGAAAAAGTTCTACCTATTTATGATGCAGTAGTTGAATATAAAAAAAGAGGAACCGACTTAGTTGTGATTGGGGGAAAAGAATATGGTACAGGATCATCAAGAGATTGGGCAGCTAAAGGAACAAAATTATTAGGAATTAAAGCAGTTATAGCAGAGAGCTTTGAGAGAATTCATAGATCAAACCTAATAGGAATGGGAATATTACCTTTACAATTTACCAGTGATGTTAACAGAAAAAATCTAAAATTAATTGGTTCTGAGTTGATTAGTATTATAAATATAGAGAAGGGTGTAAATCCCTCAGATGAAGTAACTGTTGAAATCAAATATGCCTCTGGTGAAATAAAGAAAATTAAAACTTTATGCAGAATTGATACAAAAAATGAATTAGAGTATTATAAAAATGGAGGTATTCTACAGTACGTTTTAAGGAACATGATTTAGTTATGGACGAAGATTTATCAATTATAAATGCTAATACAAGAAATGAAAAAATTAAAAATTTTTTTGTAAATAATAAAAGTAAATTAATATCGAGTATAATTATTTTAATTATTTTATTAATTACTGTTTTTAGTTACGATAAATATTTGATAAATAAAAAAAAAGAAATATCAGATAAATTTAACTCAATAACGATAGATTATTCTGAAAAAACAAAAGACCAAACTTCCAGGGGTTTAATTGAAATAATTAATAAAAAAGACCCAACTTATTCGCCATTATCACTTTATTTTATTATAGATAATAACCTTGTTACTGATCAGTCTAAAATAAATTTATTATTTGATTTATTGATTGAGGATACATCACTAGATAGTGAGATTAAAAATTTAATAATATACAAAAAGGCACTTTACAATGCAGACAATGCCAAAGAAAGTGATCTCTTAAATATGTTAAACCCATTAATTAATTCAAAAAGTGTTTGGAAATCTCATTCATTATATTTGATGGCTGAATACTTTTATGCAAACAATCAAAAGCAAAAAGCTAGGGAATTTTTCAATCAAATAATAACTTTGGAAAATTCAAGTCCAGATTTAAGAATACAAGCAGAGAAAAGATTGAATAGAGACTTGAGTGAATAAATTAATTTTTACTTTAGTAATTTTTTTTTTCCTAAATAACTGTTCATTTAACGAAAATTCTAGAATTTGGAAAGATAAAGAAAATAAATTAGAAATTGATAAAAAAATAACAAAAGTTTTTTCAGAAGACAAAGTAAGTGTTACGGAATTTAACCAAGATTTAAAATTAGACCTATCATCTATAAAAGTTGATAATAAAAAAAATTTTAACCAAAATAATCTTGGTTTGCAAAATTACAAGGGTGATTTAAAAAAGATTGGTAGCTTTAAATTTTCAAAATTAGATGAAATAAATCAATTAGATTTTGAACCAATTTTTTTAAAAGATGGAATTATATTTTTTGATAAGAAAGGTTCAATTGTAAGGTACAATAATAATTATAAAGTTACTTGGAAAAAAAATTATTACTCAAAAGCTGAAAAAAAATTAAAACCAAAGCTTAATTTTTTAGTAGAGGGTCAAAATCTTATAGTAGCAGATAATATAGCTAAATATTATTCCGTAAATGTTAGTAATGGTGAGTTAAATTGGTCAAAACATAACGAGTATCCATTTAATTCGAACATTAAAAAGTATAAAGATAAAATATTTATTATAGATTATAAAAATACTCTTAGATGCTATAAGATCACAAATGGTTCTGAATGTTGGAATTTGCAAACAGAGGACTCGTTCACAATTTCAAATCAGAAATACTCTTTAATTATTTTAAACGATAATGTTATTTTTAATAATTCAATAGGAGACATTACAGCTGTAGATGTTGAAACTGGTTTAATTATATGGCAAATACCTACTCAAAGTAGCTCAATAATAAATGAAACATATAATTTTAAAATTTCTAAATTGGTATCGGATGGAAATTCTATTTTTTTTTCAAACAACAAAAACCAATTTTATTCAATTGATTTAAAAACAGGAACTATCAATTGGATAAATAAAGTTAATTCTAATATAAAACCTATTTTAGTTGGAAACTTAATTTTTACAATTTCTAATGAGGGTTATTTACACCTAATTGATAAAAAAAGAGGTAATATAGTTCGAATTACAGATCTATTTGTGAATTATAAAGATAAAGAAAGGAAAAATATTTCTCCAGTAGGTTTTGTAATGGGAGACAAAAATTTGTTTTTAACAAACTCAGATGGTAAAATAATCATAGCTGGAATTGAAGATGGAAAAATAACAAAAATTGAAAAAGTTTCTGGTGGATTAGTCTCTGAACCAATTATATTTAATAATAATTTATACGTAGTAAGAAATGGATCAATTATAAGATTTAATTAAAAATGTTCTTAAAATTCTTAGAAAAAATTGGAAGAAAAAAAGTTGTATTAGATAGAGGCCCCTCTCACCCAAAGTATAATGAGGCAAAGCCTTGGATGAACCGTTACTATGTTTTGATGAGGCATCGACCCAAATGGTTCCCCTTTAATATATTAATTCATGAGATGTTAGCAAATGATCATGGAGAAGGAGTTCACAATCATACATTTCCATATATTACTATAATTTTAAGAGGAGGCTATTGGGAAACATTAAGTACAGGTAAGTTTTGGCGACCACCAGGATATATTGGGTTTAGATCAGCAAATAACTTACATCGGGTAGATTTGGAACCAGGAACAAAACCATTAACTTTGTTTATTACTGGTCCATTTGGGTTAAGGAAAGGACCAAGATCAGAGTATGGCATTGATTTTAAAACTAAAAAAAATTAATGCCAAAAAAATTTGAAAAGCAGTTTATATCTTATTGTGAAAATCAAGATTTAGAAGTTAATTCTAATCAAATCACTGTAATTAAAAAATTAGAAAAATACCATCACACTAATTACAAATCATTTTTTTCAAAATTATTTTCCCAACAACAATCTAAAAAAGGATTTTATTTATATGGTGGAGTAGGGGTTGGGAAAACAATGATTTTAAATTTCTTTTATGATCAACTTGATGGAAAAAAATTGAAAAAGCATTTTAATGAGTTTATGTTGGGTTTTCATGATTTTGTTCATGAACAAAAAGAAAAAAAAGAAGAAAATATTATTAATCAATTTGTTAAAAATTTGAAATCTAAAGCCTCATTAATTTATTTTGATGAATTTCAAGTTACAAATATTGTTGATGCAATGATTTTAGGAAAACTTTTTGAGCAAATTTTCAAAGAAGATATAAAAATTATCCTTACATCGAATACTAAAATTTCAGAACTTTATAAAGAAGGACTTCAACGAGAGCAATTTATACCTTTTATTAAAATTATGGAGGATCAATCCATTGAGTGCGAATTAAAAATTGAGGACGATTATAGAAAATCAAGTGATAATAAACAAAATCGATATTTTTTTCCACTTAATCAAGAAACCAATTTTAATATTAATAAATTTTTTAGGACTATAACAAAAGGCAAAAAAAAATCTTTAAAGATAATAAATGTAAAAGGAAGAGATTTTAAAATAGAAAACTATTATGAAGGAATTGCAAGATATAGTTTTAATCAACTTTGTGATCAAAATTTAGGAGCAGAAGATTATTTAGCGATAATTAAAGATTGTAAATTCATAGTTATTGATCAAATACCCCAATTCAATGATGTGAATTCAAATCAACAACAACGTTTTATCACTTTGTTAGATATAATTTATGATAAAAATATTTCATTAGCAGTTACTGCCGATCAAAATTTAAATCAATTTACATCATCACGATTACTTGAAAAACCATTTAAACGTACTGTAAGTCGTTTGTACGAACTTACATCAAAGGATTATAATTAATGAAACAAGAATTCTATAATCATAAAATTAGTACTAACGGTCAAAAGTTATATGAATTTACCAATGATACAATTCAGTGGATTCATCAAAATAATTTTAAAAATGGTATTATTAATTTAAGTATTCAGCACACAAGTGCCTCATTAATTGTACAAGAAAATGCAGATCCAGACGTACAAAATGACTTAATAAATTTCTTTAATAAATTAGCCCCAATGGATAAAAAACTTTATGTTCATACGACTGAGGGAAAAGATGATATGCCTGCACATATCAAATCATCTATAACTAATAATCAAATATCTTTGAGTATAAAAGATAGCAAGTTATTACTTGGTACTTGGCAAGGTTTATATTTATTTGAACATCGTTTAGAACATCAAAATAGAACAATTATTCATCATTTTATTGGAGAATAGATAAATTATTTTTTGAGTGACTGGAAAGCTTCTAAAGCAGCAGCTCTTGCTTTTTCATGTATTACAATAGGTTTAGGGTAATGTTCACCTATAATAGTTTTTATGGCCTCTTGATATTTAAGCTCCATTTCCCATGGCTTGTGAATAAATTTACTTGGCACTTTGCTTAACTCGGGAACCCATTTTTTTACATAAAGGCCTTCTTTATCAAATTTTTCTCCCTGTAAAATTGGGTTAAAAATTCTAAAATAAGGTGCAGCATCAGCGCCACAACCGGCAACCCATTGCCATTGAGCTACATTATTTGCTTTGTTGAAATCTAATAAACAATTTCTGAAATGTTTTTCTCCTTCTGTCCAATTAATTCTTAAATGTTTAACAAGGAAGGAACCAACTACCATTCTAATTCTGTTGTGCATCCATCCAGTTTCGTATAATTCTCTCATCCCTGCGTCAACGATTGGATAGCCAGTCATCCCTGATTTCCATGCTTTTAAAAACTTTTCATTTTTTGCCCATGGGAATTTATCAAACTCTTTTCTATAATTACCTTTCAAAAATTCTGGGAAATAGTTAATTAAACTGTGTGAAAATTCACGCCAACCTAATTCATTAATATATTTTCTATACCCAATCCCTTTCGATTTAATTTGATTGCATTTTTGCCAAATTGTACTTACATGAATTTGGCCGTGTTTTATGTAAGGAGATATTTTTGATGTGCCTTCAATAGAAGGATAATCTCTAGATGTTCCATAATCTTTAATTTTTTTTTCAATTAAATCATTTAGAACTTTTTTAGACTCATTTTCAGAGACTTTCCAGTATTTTTCAAATTTATTGTACCAATTTTTTTTAGGTAAAATATCTTTTGTGTCAATACAATTCTTAAATACAGAGATTAATTTTGTTTTTTTTTTGACAATATAATTTTTGCTTGGAGGCAAGCTTAAATATTTTTCTTCAGCATTTCTCCAGAATGGACTAAATACTTTAAAAGGTGTCCCATCATTTTTTGTAACTTCTTGAAATTCATTTAAAATATTTCCTTTAAAATATTTAAATTCAACCTCATTTTTTAAAAAAACATCTCTTATCTTTTTACCTTTAGCGATTACATCTGGTTCGTATATTTTATTCCAATAAACTGAAACATTATCTTTTTTTTTAATTTTTGATAGGACTTCTAACTCATCTCCTGCTAAAATTTGAAGATTAATTTTATATTTGTTTAATACTGATTTAAATTCTTCCAAAGACTTATAAAGCCACCATTTTTGTGCTTCTCGTTTTTTATCAAAATCAGCTTTGTTATAAATAAATAATCCAATAACATTTTCATGTTTCTGAGTGGCAAAAGAGAGTGCTGGATTATGATCAATTCTAAAATCTTCTCTAATCCAAAATATTGCATTTTTTGTCATGTTAATTTATTTTCTTCCTTTAGATAGCAGTTGTTTATAAAGTTTAACATCTGCATTTCCTTCGCATCCAATTATTAAAACATTAGATTTTTCGTTAAGTTCAATCAGATTTTTAGTTTTATAATTATTACAAACACCAATTAGGCTTATAATACCAGGTGTAGAGCATTCCCCTCCAACAATTGATTTTTTGCTAAACTTTTTATCTTTGAGCATGGCAGTGGTACTAGCAACATACTTATCACTTACAGAGACACAAAAATTACTAGCTCTTCTCAATACTTGCCAGGGAATATAAGACATTTCATTACATGACATACCTCCCATTATACTCTCTTTTTTAATTTTAATTTTTTTAAGCTTATTACCCTTAACGCTTTGTAGAACGCAATCTGCTCTATCAGGTTCAACAATTATAATTTTTGGAATTCTTTTAAAATATTTAGCAACACCTGCTACTACACCAGCAGCCATTCCACCCACACCCGCTTGTAAGAAAATATGAGTTATATATTGATTTGTTTGTTTGGATATTTCTTTAATCATTATTGAATACCCAGCCATTGTAAGTAAAGGAATTAATTTATAATTTTTTGTTGAAACATCTTGAACAATTTTCCAATTATTTTTTTTTGATAATCTAATGCATTCTCTTAGAGAGTTTTCATAATCTCCTTTTACCCTTGTTACATCAGCACCATATTTTTTTATTTCTTGAACTCTGGAATCACTAACATATTGGCTGACAAAAATTTTACATTTTAAACCTAATCTTTTAGCACCCCAGGCAACAGATCTGCCATGATTTCCAGCTGTAGCCGATGAGATAATAATATTTTTTTTTCCTTTAGATATTTTTTCAACAGCATAGGCTCCACCTAATGCTTTAAATGATTTTAAATGAAATCTTTTTGACTCATCTTTATAGAAGACATTATTTACTTTTAATTTTTTTTTTAATTTATCAAGTTTAAGCAAGGGAGTAGCTTTATAGTTTTTCCAACTCGAAATTGTTTTAAAGGCGTTTAAAAGTATAGATGATGGAATATATCTTAGTATATTTTTTCTTTTAAAATTATAATAATTATTTTTTAATAATTTTGTAAGAGACCAGTTATTAATACTTCCTAAACTTCTCACTTTAACAGTCTAAAGTATTATCTTTTTCCCATTGTGATACTGGTTTTCTTTTATTAAAAACATTTCTCGCTTTAAAATTTTTTATCTCTGAATTTTTTAATTTTATATAGCTTTTAATGACATCAGTACCAAATGCTTTTAAAAGCGCTTTACTATTTTGGAGCATGCTAATGGCTTGGTTAATATCGTTAGGTAATTTCTTAAGTTTAGGATATTTTTTATAATCTTCGTACATATTACAATGAAGAGGTTTTCCTGGATTTAATTTTTTATTAATTCCCTCTAGTCCTGCAGCAATAATACCTGCTTGAAGTAAATATGGATTTGCTGAACCATCCATTAATCTTAACTCAAATCTTCCTTTGTCAGGAATTCTAATCATATGAGTTCTGTTATTTCCTGTGTACGAAATACTACTTGGAGACCATGTTGCACCTGATTTTGTTGGTGGAGCGTTTATTCTTCTATAGCTATTAATCGTTGGATTAAAAAAAGCAGACAGCGCTTGCGTATTATTCATTATTCCACCTAAGAAATTATAAGCTAACTTACTTAATCCCAATTGATCTTTATTATCTAAGAATTTATTTATTTTTCCATTCCAAACTGAAACATGAGCATGACAACCATTACCAGTCAAATTACTAAATGGTTTTGGCATAAAAGTTGCTCTTAAACCATGTTTCTCTGCCAAACTTTTTACCATAAATTTAAAGAAAACATGCCTATCTGCTGTAATAAGTGAGTCTGAATAATCCCAGTTCATCTCGAATTGACCATTGGCATCTTCGTGGTCATTTTGGTAGGGTTTCCAGCCCATTTCCAACATACAATCACAAATTTCTTTTATTAAATCATATCTTCTCATAAGAGCAGATTGATCATAACAAGGTTTAGATTGAATATCTCTTTTGTCCGCTAAAGAATGTCCATCCTCAGAAATTAAAAAATATTCACACTCTACACCTGATTTCATTTGTAGTTTTTTTTGTGATAATTTTTTTATTTGCTCTTTAAGCATTATTCTTGGAGACGCTTTAACAGGTTTGCCATCCATATATAAATCAGACGCTAACCATCCAATTTCTTTATTCCATGGAAGTTGAATTAAACTATCAGGATCTGGAACACCAAACATATCACTATCTGCAGGAGTCATATCTAGCCATGTCGCAAAACCCGCAAAACCTGCACCATCTTTCTGCATTTCACTAATAGCTTGAGCTGGAACTAATTTAGATCTTAGAACCCCAAACAGATCTACGAAACTTATTAAAAAATATTTAATTTTTTTAGTCTTTGCTATCTTTGATAAATTTTTTGGCATAATTGATCTTATGAATATTAAAGAATTGTATCAATCACTTTTTTTCTTTTATTCCTGGTATCCAATCACTTCCTGCTAATGGAACTCTAGCCATTGCAGCAGCTTCAACAGTTAGTGCACATAAATCTTCAGGTTCCAAATTATGCAAACTATTTTTTCCACAAGCTCTTGCAAGTGTTTGCGCCTCTAATGTCATAACTTTTAGATAATTAGTTAATTTTTTACCAGCTTTTACTGGATCTAATCTTTTCATTAAATTTGGATTTTGAGTTGATATTCCAGCTGGATCATTTCCCTCATGCCAATCATCATAAGCTCCTGCGGTTGAACCTAGCTTATTGTATTCCTTTTCCCATTTCGGATCGTTATCACCTATAGCTATCATTGCAGCACTGCCTATTGATACTGCATCTGCTCCAAGCGCTAGTGCTTTTGCAACATCTGCACCATTTCTAATTCCACCTGATATTACTAATTGTACTTCCCTATGCGCATTTAAATCTTGTAGAGCATCTACTGCAGGTCTAATACAAGCTAAGGTAGGTTGACCAACATTTTCTATAAAAACTTCTTGGGTAGCAGCTGTTCCTCCTTGCATTCCATCAAGCACAACTACGTCAGCACCTGCTTTTACAGCTAAAGCAGTATCATAATATGGTCTTGCACCCGCTATTTTTATAAAGATAGGAACTTTCCATTTTGTAATTTCACGTAATTCTAAAATTTTTATTTTTAAATCATCTGGTCCAGTCCAGTCAGGATGTCTGCATGCAGACCTTTGATCAACTCCCTTTGGTAAAGTTCTCATTTTTGCAACTCTATCATTTATTTTTTGACCTAATAACATTCCACCACCACCAGGCTTTGCACCTTGACCTATAACAACTTCAATAGCATCTGCTTTTCTTAAATCATCTGGGTTCATTCCATATCTAGATGGTAGCAATTGGTAGACTAAATATTTAGATTGTCCTCTTTCTTCAGGTGTCATTCCTCCGTCACCAGTAGTAGTAGATGTACCAGCAGCACTTGCGCCTCTTCCCAAAGCTTCTTTTGCAGGGCCTGATAATGCACCAAAGCTCATCCCTGCAATTGTTATTGGTATATCTAATTCAAGTGGTTTTTTTGCAAATTTAGTTCCAAGAGTTACATTTGTAGTACATTTTTCTCTATATCCCTCTAATGGATATCTAGACATTGATGCTCCTAAAAATAACAAATCGTCAAAGTGGGGAAGTTTTCTTTTCGATCCTCCACCTCTAATATCATATATACCTGTTGCTGCAGCTCTTCTAATTTCTGAATTTGTGTATTCATCAAAAGTCCACGATTGACGAGGATGAGTTCTGTTATTTTTTTTCATGATTAATAATTAGAAATATTATCTATTTTAAAGTTGTATAATTTTTTCGCTGAACCGTATCTTTTAAAATTTTCAGCGTTGTGGTTTTTGATATTTGCTTTCTTTAAAAGCAAACTAAGTTTTTTAATATGTTTTATATCCATTTTTTTTTCAACACAATCTGCACCAAGTGATTTGACCTTGCCTCTTATATATATGTTTGTTTCATATAAACTATCACCTAATGCCTCACCAGCATCACCACACACCACTAGGTTTCCTGCTTGAGACATGAAACCTGACATGTGACCTACTGAGCCTTTTACAACTATATCAATACCTTTCATTGAAATTCCACATCTTGAACTTGCATCACCATCAATAACTAAAAGTCCTCCATGAGCCGTTGCACCTGCTGATTGTGATGCGTTACCTTTAACATGAACTTTACCGGACATCATATTTTCAGCTACACCAGTGCCTACGTTGCCTTCAATTGTAATATTTGCTTTTTGATTCATTCCAGCACAATAATATCCAACATGACCTTTAATATTTATATTTAATTCTTCAGTAAGCCCAGCGCATACAGCATGATTGCCTTCAGGATTTATTATAGTAAAATCTCTATCATTTATTTTTCTATCTATACTTTGAAGTTGTTCGTTTACTTCTCTTAACTTTAATTTTTTTAAATCTAATTTCATTAATTTCCCCAAGAATACACAGTACCAGGTTCTGGCTCAAAAATTTTTGCATTGTTAACATCAGGAAGATGAGCCATCGCCTGAAATTCAGAAGCGATAGCAACATAATTTTTTGTTTCAGCGATAACTGCAGGCTTACATGCAATTTCATCTCTTACTACTGCAAATCCCTTTCTTGTTCCCGCTATAAATGTATAAAAACCATCCAAGTCTTTTAGACCAGAAACAAGAGTATTTTTTAGGGAATTATTGTTAGATAGACTATTAGAAACATAACCGGCAGCAACTTCAGTATCATTTTCAGAAGTAAAAGTATTTCCTTTTTTCTTAAGCTCTCTTCTTAAATTATTATGATTAGATAAAGAACCATTGTGAACCAAACATTCATCTTCTCCAGTTGAATAAGGATGAGAGCCATCAGTGGTAATTGCACTTTCTGTTGCCATTCTAGTATGACCAATACCATGCGTACCACTAAAACTTTCTAAATTAAATTTTTTAACAACATCTTTTGGATTACCAACTTGTTTAAAAATTTCAATTGAACGTCCATATCCAACAATTGAAACTTCAGGGAATTCTTTGTTAATAAGTTTAATAAATTTTTTTGGTATTTCTGGTGTTTTTACAATTATATGATCAGAGTATTGATTTAATTTTAAATTTCTAATTTTTTTTGAAATATCTTTTTTAAATTTAGTAAAATCTAAATTATTAATACACAAAGAGTATTTATATTCTTTTTTGTCTGAATTTTTATATACAGCAAATCCTGCACTATCTGGTCCTCTAGACTCCATATTGTTAAGCATACCTGACAACATTTTACCAAGATTTTTCTCAAATTTTTTTGTTTTCAAATATATCCCAACAATTCCACACATAGATTTTAGAGTTTTAATTAATTAACGATAAAAAGAATTCTTTATAATAGATAAGGTTTACAACTACAATGATGATAATAGCCGCTATCACTCCGTACTTAGCTTTTGGGAAAGCTACCCCTCTCATTTTAGAAGGCCTTAGTTCTTCGTTATTTTTATCATCCATATTTTTTCTAAAAAAAAAGGGCGCCACAATTAAGTAGCGCCCAAATTTATTTTTTAATTACCAATCGGTAATATTGCTTTTATGGTCGTTAGCACCATGTCTTTTCCTAGCAAGTCTATCAAGTTCTTCACTCTCAGATTTAGCTGTTAAAACATGCCAACCAACCCATAAAATAATAGCAATGATTACCAGTATTCCTTCACTAGATCCAGCACCAGGATAAACAGCACCAGCAACCTCTTCAGCTGGTTTGTTAAGGTGATCTATCCAGTTTGTAACTGTAGCCATATATTACTCTCCTTTACCTGGTTGCGGACGCAACTGCTTTTTCGTCTTCTTTAGCAGTCTCCATTATTTCATAGTCTAGTCCAGCTATCTCAACTTCACGAGGGATTCTTAATTTACCCATACCATGAAGCACTCTAGCTATGACATAGCCCGGTATTAGTCCAAGAACAACGAACATTATTAATGCACCGATGAATTGACCTAATGGGTTTATTGATGCGTAAGTAGTTCCGTCCCACATAGCGCCAACACTGTAACCAGATGCTGGGTAACCATTTAAGACAAATCCACAAATCACAAGACCAATAAATCCAGCATAACCGTGTACTGCAACCGCACCAACTGCATCATCAATTTTGAATTTACGCTCAACCCAATAATGTAGTTTATATGAAATTACAACACCGATCATACCAATGATCATTGCTTGAATTGGATGATATAAATCATTTCCAGCTGAAGCACATATAATACCTGCTAGTCCACTTGAGTAAGTCCAGAACGGATCACCTTTAGCAATCCAATAACCAGCTAATAATCCTCCTGACAGTGACATCAAGAAATTAAAAGTAATACCACTTAGTGTAGTAGGAGTTACATATATATTCGTAGCTGTCCAATAACTTATTCCTTCCATACCGTATTCAGGTCCAAGGTCAAAGATTGGTATATTACATGCTGCGTAAAAACCCCAGAAGCCAGTATAAATTAGAAATAATCCAATTGTTACTAGCCAAGGATTTCTTGGTCCAATGTTTCTTGGTTCACCACTTGATGAAAATTTTCCAATTCGTGGTCCTAAAACCATCAGAACACCCAACGCAAATCCACCTGCAATTGCATGAATTACACCTGATGCATAAGCATCATGATATCCTAAAAGTTTTAACATCCAGCCATCAAAGTGCCATCCCCAGGCTGCATCTATTACCCAGAATACAGATCCAATTGCAATCGCTAAAATTCCAAATGCAAAAGTTGTTATTCTTTCAATAATTGCCCCTGACACGATAGAAGCAGCAGTCCATGAGAATAATAAGAATGCAGCCCAGAAGACACCAGAAATATGGTCTCCTAGATTTACAGCCATTAAATCACTTGTTGCCGTATACCATGTTGCACTAAATGCGGACTCGTCTGTAATGAGAGCAGTGCTTTCATTCATTATTGATGGTGCTAAACCCGGTCCTGTAGGAAAAGCCCAGTATATCCACCAACCAAACAAAAACCACGTTACTGTTACCAATGGTATCAGCATAGTATTTTTCATAAGAGTATGTTGATGGTGTTTGTATCGAGAAGCTCCAACTTCATACATACAGAAACCGACGTGAATTAAAAACATCAGTACTACAGTTACCCAGTAGTAAAACTCTGTAAATAATGTTGTAAGAGCAGTCAACTGATCAGTCATATTCTCTCTCCATATTAGTTTTTTAAAACCCTATTAAATTTTATGATTCGATACAAACATAAAATTCTTAAAAAACTATTAGGAACACTAGATTTTTAAAAATTATCAACTGATAATTGAAAACTTAAAATTTTAAATAAGCTTTTTTCAAATCAACAAGTGGGTGCTTTGGAGACATTTGAAACTTAACTAAAAGTTCTCTTGCAATCATATCTCTGTCTTGCTGGTTATTTGGTAGTTTGATTGATTTTGGAATAGTAACCCATCCATTCGCATTTCTGCAGAATACAGCAGGTCTATCTTCCTCATATCCCATGTGAACATCTTCAAGCCAATTCAAATCATCCCAACCCATAGCTTCTATATATTTTTTTAGAAATGGAGTAATTTTACTATAATCAGGTAAAAGATTTACATCATATCGGTAACCAATTGATTGACCGATCATTTTTTCTCTAGCTGTTTCTGCTTTTTTTCCTAATTGACCTTTAATCTCTTTTTCTTTTGCTTTAACTAACTTTTTACCCTTTTTTTTAGCCATAGTTATTAACCTTATATTTTATGATAGTTATCAACTCCAACTGTATAGTTAGTTCCTGCAAGTGGAACTTTTGCTAATGCTGAAGCCTCAGATGTTAGTGCAGCTAAATCTTCAGGCTCTAGCGAGTGGATATTTGTTTTACCACAAGCTCTAGCTAAAAGTTGAGCTTCTAAAGTCATTGAATGAAGATAGTTGTAAACTCTCAGTGCAGCGTCATCTGGATTTAACCTTGCTCTCAATTTTGGATCTTGAGTTGCAACACCAACTGGACATCTTCCAGTGTGGCAGTGATAACACTCACCTGCTTTTACTCCCATTTCTTTTTCAAAATTAGCTTCAGGAATATCTTTATTACAATTTAATGCGATCATCGATCCAGTACCAATCGCAATTGCATCAGCTCCTAGAGCTAAGGCTTTTGCCATATCAGCACCGTCTCTTACACCACCAGCATAAATCAATGTTACTTTTCCAGTTTTACCAACATCGTCGATTGCTCTTCTTGCCTCTCTAATTGCTGCTATACCTGGAATACCAGTGTTAGCAGCGGCTATGTGGGGACCTGCACCAGTGGAACCTTCCATTCCATCAAGATAAATTGAGTCAGGGTCACATTTAGCAGCCATACGCACATCATCATAAACTTTTGATGCTCCAAGCTTTAATTGAATTGGTACTTTATTTTTAGTTAATTGTCTTAGCTCTTCTACTTTCAAAGCTAAATCGTCTGGACCTAACCAGTCTGGGTGCCTAGCAGGAGATCGTTGATCAATACCAGATGGTAAAGATCTCATTTCAGCAACTTGGTCAGTTACTTTTTGGCCCATTAAGTGACCACCCATTCCAACTTTTTGTCCCTGTCCAATGAATACTTCAATTCCATCAGCTAATTGTGCGTGATGAGGATTAAAACCATATCTTGATTGAATACACTGATAATACCACTTCTCTGAATATCTTCTTTCGTCTGGTATCATTCCACCTTCACCCGAACATGTAGCACTCCCAGCCATTGTTGCTCCTCTTGCTAAAGCAGTTTTTGCTTCGTAAGAAAGTGCTCCAAAACTCATCCCAGTTATGTAGACAGGAATATCAAGTTCAATTGGATTTTCACATCTTGGACCAATTACAGTTTTCGTTTCACATTTTTCTCTGTAACCTTCGATTACAAATCTTGTCAGTGTTCCTGGTAAGAAAACTAAATCATCGAATGTAGGAATTTTTTTCATTAGCGCCATACCACGCATTCTGTATCTTCCTAATTGAGATTTAATATGAATATCGTCAATTACTTCTGGAGTAAAAATTGCATTATGCCCTAATAAACTTTTATTTCTTTTACCCTCTTCATGAACATGAACGTCAGCTTTTCCACCAACGCCTTTTCCATTTTTTTTAATTTTTTTTGACTTTTTCTTAGGCATTAAATTGCTCCCTTCTTCTCTGTAGGTTCCAAGTTATCATAATTCCAAAGTTTTTTACCCGCTACAATTTTTTTCATTTTACTTACATCAAAATTTTCACCAATTTCAGCAACCTTTAATTTTCTTTTTAACCAATCTTGGTCACTAGATGTTAATTCTGAATCTACTGCATCACTACCATAAGATCCTATTTCTCCACCTACGAAAATTGTCCCATCATACATAGAGTCCCCAAGGTTTATTCCTACATCTCCAAGAATAATAATTCTTCCTCTTTGCATCATAAAACCGGTAAAGGCACCAGCATCTCCACCAATTATAATGGTACCACCTTTCATGTCGATACCTGTTCTTGCTCCAACGCTACCTTTGCAAATTAGGTCTCCACCCCTTATAGCAGCTCCAAAGCATGATCCTGCATTCTTTTCAATCACAACTTTTCCAGCCATTAAGTTTTCTGCACAAGACCATCCAACTCTACCATTAATTCTTACTATTGGACCATCACATGATCCCATTCCAAAATATCCTAAGCTTCCTTCAAAAATTAGGTTCAATTTATTTAGAATACCAACACCAAGACTATGCTTTCCTTGAGGATTTTTTATTACAATGGTCCCATATCCTTGGCTCATTAAATTATCTATTTCTTTATTTGCTTCTGGAGCAGTCATATCTTTTACATCCAAATCAGTTCTTTTATTAAAATCAACATCATAAGTCCCAAAATAATAAAAGTTTTCAGCTTCGTCTGGATTAAAAAATTTCTGTTGGGTTCTACCTGTAAGCACTTCAGTGTGCATACCCATCTCCTGGGCTTTAGTTTTTTTAGTAACGTTTTTTAAATTCGCCATACTTTAACCTCCCCATCAAATGGATCGTAAGTATCAATTTCTTGTGGTAGCACTGATCTTATAGCGATTTCTTCTGATCCCATTGCCACTAAATCATCTGACTCATACAAAACTAAAGGTTTTGCTGCCATTGTATCTTTTGCCATTCCCAAAGAATCTTTAGTTGCAACAAAATAAGTAAATACACCATCAAGACCAGTTAAAGAGTCTTTCATTCCCTCTTCAAGCGAGGCTCCTTCTCTCATTTTTTGTGCAATGTAAACTGCTATAAGTTCTGAGTCACACTCAGACATAAATCTCATTCCTTTATTTTCCAATGCTCTTCTATTATTCCAATAATTTGTTAATTGCCCATTATGAACCACCGACACATCACTAAAAGGGTAACCCCAGAATGGGTGAGCAGATTTAATATCAACACCAGATTCAGTTGCCATTCTAGCGTGACCTATAGCATGGGTTCCTATAAGTTTATCTAACGAGTATCTATCACAAACTGCTTTTGCATTTCCAAGATCCTTAATAACTTCTAAAGATTTACCCATGGATAGAATTTCAACACCAGGTATACTTTCAATAGTTTGAGAAAAATTAAGAAGGTCTTTTACATCATAATCTATTTCATATCTTAAAGAGTAGGGTAAAGTTCTTTCCTCTTTAACCACTTTAGCCCCTAATTCAGATAAAGTTTGATCTACTATCTTTTTTCTTTCATCATAAACAGAAACATCTTCCATTACAGAAGATGAGCCTTCACCAACGTTTTCACCAACTTTAAAACGCATTATAAAATGCTTGCCATCCGTATCACCGTATAAAGCATATCCTGTTGAGTCTTCTCCCCTATGTTTTAATGCTTGGAGCATTCCTTGTAATTCACTACCAACATTAGAAGATTTACCTCTATGAATTAAACCTGCTATTCCACACATAATATATTTATACCCTTTCTATTAACGACCTACGGTAGACAATCAAGATAAGTATCCAGATCCCACTGTGTGGTTGCACCCAGGAACCTTTCCCACTCATCATTTTTATACCAATGAAAAACTTTGTACATTTCATCTGGCATTGCAGATTTAATTACCTCATCCTCTGCAAGTCTATCTAAAGCTTCACCCAGACTTAGTGGAAGTTTTTTAACATCTTTTCCAGCTTTTTGAGCTTCGTAAATATTTCTAGACTCCGGAGCTGCTGGTTTCATTTTTTTACTAATACCTTCATCGCACGCTTTTAATAAAGCGGCACCTAGCAAGTAAGGATTATGCATAGAGTCCACCGATCTATATTCAAATCTTCCTGGAGCAGACACTCTTAATCCACAAGTTCTGTTTTGATATCCCCAGTCAGCATAAACAGGAGCCCAAAATCCTTGGTCCCACAATCTTCTATATGAGTTTACAGTTGAAGACCCAAGAGCAGTTAGTGCTGGTAAATGTTTCATAATTCCTGCTATTGATTGTAATCCAATTTTTCCAGGCAATTGTGGATCTTTAGTATCAGGCATGAAAGTATTCGTTCCACCTGAAACATAGCTAAATACCTCATCAACACCCGGCAAAGATTTATGACCTAACTTGTTTACTGAAATCTTTCCACCTTTCCATAATGACATGTTTGTATGACAACCACTTGCAGAAACGCCCATGAATGGTTTAGTCATAAAGCAAGCTATTAAATCATGTTCTCTAGCAACTTGTGCACAAATTTGTCTATAAGTTGATAATCTATCTGCATTTCTTAAGACGTTGTCAAAAGTCCAGTTAAGCTCTAGTTGTCCTGGAGCATCCTCATGATCTCCTTGTATCATATCTAAGCCCATAGCATTAGAGTATTCAATCACTTTCATAAAAACAGGTCTTAACGATTCAAACTGATCAATATGATAACAGAATGGTTTTGAAAAACCTTTACCAGTTGGAGTGCCGTCTTGATTTTTTGTTAACCACATCATTTCAGGTTCAGTTCCAACTCTTAACTCTAGTCCATGTTTCTTTTGAAATTCGTCCATGAAAATTCTTAAATTTCCTCTGCAATCAGATGTAAGGTGACCGCCTGGATTTTCTCTTTCTTCTCGGTTTCTAAAACATGTACAAAATACTCTTCCAACTCTTTTATCCCATGGCAACTGCACGAAAGTTTCTGGATCTGGAATTCCAACCAACTCCATTGCTTCTGGTCCATAGCCAATATAATTATTATGACGATCTAAAAATAAATTTGCAGTTGATCCATAAACTAATTGAAAACCTTTTTCAGCTGTTCTTTCCCAATGATCTGCTGGTATTCCTTTACCAACAACTCTGCCTGTAACAGATATAAATTGAAAATAAATGTAAGTTATTCCTAATTCTTTGATTTTTTCTCTAACTTTTTTAACCAGTTTTGCTCTACCTGGTTGATTTACATGTTTTTCTAAATCAGTCATTTTCCCCCTTTTGAATTTCTAGACCAAAAAGGTAACTGAAAAAAAAACGTTTGTCTACTTAGATAAATTAACTCCAAGGAAACGGACTGTTCGAAGTGGGGTGAAGTTCCCCCTTAGCGTAACGATCATATCTAAACGGTTTTAATAAGTCACTTTCTTGACCTAAAATTTCTTGCGCAACCAAATGCCCAACACCAATCATTTTATAACCATGGTTAGCGTCAGCAATCATATAAACATTTTCAAAAAATCTATCAAATATTGGGAAAGAGTCTGGGGTCAAACAACCAAGACCACCAGATGGACCTTTTCTGTACAAATCAGATTTTCCCTCAAACCTTTTTTGAATATGTGCAAGTGCTGATGTCCACATGTCAGCAAATTTATCAGTTGTTTGATATTCAGGGGATTCAATTCCATATGGATCAACATTTACTTTATCAAAATGTTTTTGAACAATATATGGAGAAGTTCCACCTTGAACTCCTAAGCCTTCTATATCAGGTTTATAATAAATACCCCAAAGCTCATCAGTTATTAATTTTTTATCTTTATCTGAATATAAAGGTGCATCTGTATCTACGTGTATTACTGGAGGTTGTTTACCATCATTAGTTTTTAAATAATCTGCATCAACACCCAGAACACCTTCTTGTAAAAACCAATATTTCCACATTTCAACTTCATGCATTTTTCCATCTTTGCCTTTGATCTCTGTAGATTTTGGTAACTCAAGCATATTCCAAAAATCTCTTACCCATGGACCAGCTCCAACAACTACCTGATCACATTCTATAGTACCTAAATTTGTTACTACTCCAGTAACTGCATTACTATTACTGCCTCTTTTGAAACCTGTTACGGTAACACCTTTGTGAACATTTACACCATTTGAATTTGCTTTACTCTCAAGAGCTTTAATTGAATCTTTATTGAAGGCGTAACCACCTTTTTTTTCATGCAGAACTGATGTTATTCCTTTAGCTTGCCAGTCATCAAAAATACCTTTCATGTAATTTGAACAATCTTTTTCGCCTTCTATAAAAACTGATTCATATCCAATTGCTTTTTGTTGCTCATAAATACTAGCAACATCTTCATGCATTACTTCAGGTGATATTTGCATGTATCCGACAGGATTATACTTAAATGCTTTAGGATCACTTTCCCAAACTGAAACTGAATGAGCCATAAGCTCTCTCATAGCTGGTTGAAAATAATTATTTCTAACAACCCCACAAGCAATTCCACTTGCTCCTGCAGCTGTATCTTTTTTTTCTAGAACTATTACATCACCAGGATTTTTATATGTTTCAGAAAGTTTCCATGCGGTGCTTAATCCGTGAATTCCACCACCGATAATTACTACTTTTGCTTTTGTAGGCAAAGTTGACATACCAAACCATATTTTTTGGAAACACTTATTTATATAGTTTTTTATAGATCTAAAATTTATATATAAATTTTAGATATTTTGCTTCTTTAAACTATTATCTGCTAATAACTTATGTTTTTTAAAGTAACTAAGTATTTGTTAAATTCGTCAATAAAAGACTCACTTGGTATTATATTTTTAATTCTTTGGTCAGTAGATGTTTTTTCTAACCTAAAGAATCCTTTTTCACATGCTTCTGTTATTATTAATGCTGATTTTGGTCTAGAAGTTTTAAAAAGTTTTGTCTTTAGCTCCTCTACAGACAATTTTTTCCCTTCTTTAAATGCAGACATGACTAATAACATCATATGATAATGAGAAGGAGATTTTCTAAAAAAATAATTACTTGAAGTATGTGATTGTCTCATCTGATCTTCCCAAAAATCTAAAAGTGTTTTTTTATCTTTAGGCATATTTTTTAAGATCTAACTCTAGACTTTGTAGGATCGTAAAATGGAAATCCGACTACTTTTGCACCAATTCTTTTTTGATGTCCATCAATTTTACCTACTTCTACTTCTGTTCCAGTTTCTGAATATTGAGTATCTATTCTACATAGTGCTATATTTTTATTTAGGGTAGAGGATAAGCACCCACTAGTAACAATACCTACTTGTGATCTGCCGATATGAACACAATCACCATGCCCAGCTATTTCTTTTCCAACAAGCTCTAAACCTACTAATTTCTTTTGAGGGTTGGCTTTTCTTTTAATTAATTCTTCTTTGCCAATAAAATCCTCTTCTTTTGTTTTTAATGGAACTGCGAAACCTATACCTGCTTCAAAGGGATCTTGTTCTCCATCAAATTCAGCACCAAAGAGTATTAAACCTGCCTCTATTCTAAGTTTATCTAATGCAGCAAACCCAGCTGGTATTAAACCGTCATCTTTGCCTGCTTCCATTAGTTTATCCCAAACTTCAGGTGCGTGTTTTGGATGACACCAAATCTCAAAACCTAACTCGCCTGTATAACCTGTCCTTGAAACAATTAACGGTATGCCTTGAAGCTCTTCAATTCTGCAAATTGTGAATCTAAACCAACCCAGTTCATCTATTGAAGGCTGTGTTGGTGGTGTAAAAATAATTTTTTTTAATATTTCTCTACTTTTAGGACCTTGTAAAGAGACATTACTTATTTGATCTGTAGAGTTTTTAATAAAAGCATTAAATTTTTTTTTCTTTGCAATCTCCTTTAACCATTCACCTCCGTATTCGTCTCCACAGATCCATCTAAAACCTGTTTCACTTAATCTTAAAAGAGTTCCATCATCAAACATCATACCATTTTCGTAGCACATTGCTGAGTACACTACTTGTCCAACAGAAAGTTTTTTAATATTTCTTGTAAGAGTATAATTTAAAAGTTCCTCTGCATCCGGGCCAATAATTTCAAATTTTCTTAATGATGATAAATCAATAAGCACAGCATCATTTCTACAAGCATTATATTCGTTTACTAAACCGTGTTTTGTATAATCATTTGGAAGCCAAAAACCTCTAGCATCAACAAAATTTCTAGTTAATTTAGAAGTTCTTTCATAAAAACCAGAGTTTCTTGTAAGTTTTTTTTCTGAGTCTGCTTTCATTCTAAATGCAAATGATTTACTAAATTCTTTATTTTTGTCATACGTTCTAACAAAAATATCAGTTGGATTCCACGAATTACAAGGATCAATATCGCTTGGGCACGCAGTTGTACCAATAGTTAAATCTTTTAAAGCTCTAAACATTACATAATCCCCTGGTCGTGAATAAGACTCATCTGAAATGACAGAATTTAAGCCTGCAGCAGAGGTATTGAAAAATAAATTGATCGCATGCCATCCTTTCTGTTTTTGCACTCCAAATTTCGACATACTTTCAGTTAAGTTGTCTGAGCAATTTGGATGTCCGAAATAACCCGCATCCTCATAATATTTTGAGGT
The DNA here is from genome assembly GCA_902624585.1 of uncultured Pelagibacteraceae bacterium. Lineage (GTDB taxonomy): Bacteria > Pseudomonadota > Alphaproteobacteria > Pelagibacterales > Pelagibacteraceae > Pelagibacter. The sequence goes on from CACNXU010000001.1 coordinate 83,635, forward strand.
ACATGCTAGGTTGAAAGTGTCATGTTTTCCAACTGTATCCCTGACAACCTCCACTAGTGGCTCATGATCAGTATCATAAAATTTTGAAAATAGGCCTGGCCCAGGAAACGTATTACCCATAAAAGTTCGTGTGGTTTGCCAGTCCAATCCTTTTTCAATTCCTTTTTCTAATTTTCTTGTATCAAATGCTACAAAGTCAGAGCACTGTCTTCCGGTAGGACTTATGATTTGAATGTAGTCACCTTCTTTAACTTCATAAGATGTACAAGATTGCCTTAAAATATTTTCTTCGTGCGCAGGTTCAAAAACAGGATCTGGAATTACATTTAACTCTTTATCATTTGTAACTTTTGATCTTTTTATAAATATTGTTAATTCACCAGGCGGATTTTGACTAGTAACATCCATATCGTCTCCAGGTGAGGCAAATATTGCATAGCATTTATCTTTTGATTTTAACTTAATAACCTCACCTACATTTGTATCTGGATCAAAAATTATTGCAGCATGTGAGTCTGCAATATTTAAGTTTCTTTTTTTTAATTGATAGTTTGTTGCAAGTATAGTCTCGTCTTTTCCAAGTAAAATATTTTTGATGTAATTTTTTTTTTTACTATTTTCTTTGAGATTTAAAATTCCAAGTTCTGACTTTCCATTTTTATTAAAACAAATAATCTCACAAATTTGATTACCCTCATTGTTAACAATTTCTATTTCATCATCTGGAAAAACTTGAAAACCAGTTAATCCACCACCATTAACAACATGTCTTTCAACTCCAGGTGGTAAAATATTTAAACCAGGATATTTGATGTCTTTACTTGTACCCAACATTTTTTAAATTTTTTGTGACTTTAATATAATCAAAACGAGTTGACTATAACTTTAAATAAGCACATACTTAATCATTAATATATTAATAATATAGAGGGGTATATATGAAAAAAATAATATCATTACTATCTGCTCTAGTTATTTCTGTTGTAAGTTTTGCAGGAATTTCTAACGCTGATAGCAAAAAGCCCATCGTGATACCAACTCACAACTGGTCAAGCCAAATTGTAATGGCCTATGTAATTGGTGGTATTTTCGAAAGTATGGGAAATAACGTAAAATACGTTAATGCTGACTCACAAGCAGTATACGAGTCAATTAGAATTGGAGATGTAACTATATCTCACGAGGTATGGGAGTCTGCTTTTGGAAAATCGTTTACTACAGCACTTGATAAAGGTGGTTTGTTAGATTTCGGAGATCATGAAGCAAGAACTCTAGAGGATATGGGATATCCAAACTGGGTTGCTGAAAAAGGACTATGCCCAGGTCTACCAGACTGGACAGCTTTAAAAAATCCAGATTGTGCAAAAAACTTTACAACACCTGACTCTCCAGATGGAAAAGGAAGAATGTTGGAAGGTCCACAAACTTGGCATGGTGACTTAATCCCGCAAAGGGTTGATGCACTAGGTTTAGGTGATTTATGGTGGGTTAAATTTGCTGGAAGTGCTGATGCGCTTTGGGCAGAGTTAGCAGCAGCTGAAAAAGAAGGAAGAGGAACAATTATCTTCAACTGGACGCCTAACTTCACAGATGGTGCTGGTTTTACATTTATTGACTTCCCTCCATACACAGCTGGTTGCAGACCAGAAGATGGTGGAGATGGTAAATGTGGTTCTCCTGATGGATACTTGAAAAAAGCAGTTCATGAGGATTTCCCAAAAACTCATCCTGATGCAGCAGCTATGTTTAAAAAGTTGTCATTCTCTACTAGTCAAATTGGTGCAATGGCAGCTTTAGTTGATGTTGACAAAATGACTCACGAAGATGCAGCTAAAAAATGGTTAGCTGATAACGAGTCAGTTTGGAAAGCATTTACTAAATAAGGATTAAAGTTAAAAAATTTAAAATCTCCCCCAACTTGTTGGGGGGGATTTTTTTTTATATGATTTTGTGTAAAATAAATTCATGAAAAAATTTCTACTTTTTATATTATTAAGCTTTTTAATAAATTCTTCTGTATTTGCACGTAGCACCGGTTGTAAAGAGGGTAATTGTGATAATGGCTACGGCAAGTGGGTTTACACCGATAAAACTACTTATGAAGGGGAGTGGGTTTCTACAAAAAAACAAGGACAAGGTGTAGAGACTTGGCCAAATGGTTATATTTATAAAGGGGAATTCAAAAACAGTGTCTGGAGTGGAATAGGAACATTAACATTTCCTGATGGCTCTACTTATGAAGGAGAGTGGGCGAACGGGTTTATGAATGGCCAAGGAACATTTACTTGGGCAGATGGAAAAAAAAAATCAGGTATTTGGAAAAACGGTAAGTTACAAGAATAATGTCAAAAGAAAATTATATTAATAAGATAAAAGATTTACCTGAATCTTTGAGACAATTTATTGGTCTTATATTCATTACTCTAACAGTAATCATATCTTTTAGTATTTTAAATATAATTTTTGGCCAGGGTGATGATTTGGTAAAAAGAATGAAGTTAGAGGAGAAAAGAATTGCTGAAGAAAAAAAACTTAGTGAATTAATATCCAAATTACCTTCTGGAATATTGGTATCATTTGATGGAACTGATCATTACAAATTAACGGATGAAGTATATGAGCAGGTATGTAAAGCTACAAAGCTAATTCCTCAAAGAGCAATAATGGGTGCTAATTTCTTAAATTTTAGAGCACATGAGCTTTATACAATTAATGGAAATAAAATTGATGAAACTTTTGTAGAGTGGGATCAAGAAAAAGGCAAGTGTTTTGCAGGTTTTACGGTTAGTGGAAATAATGTAGGTGTTGATGAAACTATTACTATAAGTGGAGAGGCTTTAAGTTTTTTAAGTACTGGAATTGATACTAGAGTTTATTTTATTAAAAATTTTTAAGGAGGAAAGGCAACAATTATTAACATTTTAATTTTATAGAATTTATTATAACTTTAAAACAATTTATGTCTGAGACTGTAATTAAATGCGAGTCGGTTTATAAAATTTTTGGTGAGAACGCCAAAAAAATGCTTGAAGAATCTAATGGCAATGTTGATGCAAAAACCTTCCAGGAAAAAGGATGTATAGTTGGAGTTAATAATGCTTCTTTTGAAGTTGCAAAAGGAGAAATGTTAGTAGTAATGGGTTTATCTGGTTCGGGTAAATCAACTTTGCTTAGGTGTATATCAAGACTTACCGATGCGACAGGTGGCAAAATTTTTATAGAAGGTCAAGATTTATTAGAATTAAACAATAAAGAACTTATAGAACTTAGGAGAAGCAAAATGGGAATGGTGTTTCAAAGCTTTGCTTTGTTACCTCATAAAACAGTTGTTGAAAATATTGCTTTTCCACTTCAAATAAAAGGTACAAATACTGAAAAGAGCATTAGTAGAGCAATGGAAATGGTAAAACTAGTTGGACTTGATGGAAGAGAAAATTATTTCCCAAGAGAACTTTCAGGTGGACAACAACAAAGAGTAGGAATCGCAAGGTCATTAGCAGTAGAGCCTGATATATGGTTTTTAGACGAACCTTTTTCTGCATTAGATCCATTAATCAGAAAAGAAATGCAAGATGAGTTTTTAAGACTTCAAGAAAAATTACAGAAAACCATCATGTTCATTACTCATGACTTTGATGAGGCATTAAAGTTAGCTGATCGAATAGCAATTATGAAAGATGGTATAATTGAACAATTAGATACACCTGCCAACATAGTATTAAATCCAGCAACTGAATATGTAAGAAAGTTTACTGAAGAAGTACCGAGAGAGAAGGTTTTAATTATTGAAGATGTCATGGATGCCTCAAGTAAAGATAATTTAGGAGATTTAAAAGTATCAAAAGATGAAATTATAGAAAAT
>CACNXU010000002.1 GCA_902624585.1 uncultured Pelagibacteraceae bacterium
AAATATCATAATAAAAGTTGATAATTCCATGTTGTATTTTTGCCCTTATAAACTAATATATTTAAATGCAGCTGGTTATGAATAAATCAATACTACTTTTGATTGTGGTTTTTTTTTTGCATTTTCAACCATCGTATTCCGAAAACTTTAATTCAGATATTAGGATTATCAGAGCAGAAATTAACAGAGATAATTTAACTGAAGCAATCAATAAATTAAAAAAAATAAAAATTACAAACGAAAATGAACAAGAAAAAATTGATCTTTTATTTGGCGATATATACTTAAAGATAAATAAACTTGATAAAGCTGAGGAATTTTATCAAAAAAACTTTTTTACATCTAACGAAGATATAGAAGCCTTAACATTTATAGGTTTTGCAGAAGTAAGACTAGCTCAAGGTAAAATTAATGATGCAATTAAATTTGCAGAACAATCAATTAAAATTAATTCAAACAATATAAGACCAAAAATAATTTTAGCTATTGCTAAAACTAGAATTGGAGAGGGAAAAGAAAGCATAAAAATCTTAAATGAATTGTACGACAATAGAAAAGATGATGAAGTGGCTCTTGCAATTTCTGACTATTACATTGCTTTTGATGATACAACGCAAGCAATACAAATATTAGAAGAATTTATAAAAAGAGACCCTAAAAATATCAAAGTTTTAAATCAATTAGCTAACCTTCATTTATTCAGTGGAAATAAAGATAAAGCAATTGAGTATAAAATAATTGTTTATAAATATCATAAGTTTAATCGTAATAAAAAAAAACAAAATCAAGCTAAAGCATGGATATTGTCAGTAAATCCAAATTATTTTGACAAACCAATAAAAGTTAAAAAAAAGGAAAAAGAAAAACAAAAAGAATATGAAGAAGAGGAAATTTCAAATTATGATGAAAATAAAATAACACCTATTTATGAAGAATTTGCTTTTGCACCAAATGGGCATGGTAGTGGTTTTATAGTTGGAGAAGGTAAATATGTAATAACTAATCATCATGTGATTGAGGGTGCTAAAAAAATAGCTGTAAGGAATGGTACAGGAAAAGTAACTGAAGCAACTGTAGCTGCTTTTTCAAAAGATTATGACTTAGCAATACTAGAACTTACTACACCCTATCCTAAAAGTTTCTCTATAGACTCTAAAAGTTTTGAAACACCAAAAGCTGGTGATGATGTTATTAGTATTGGTTATCCTGGTATAGGTATAACATTTGAACAACCCACAATTACACAAGGAATTATTAGTAAGGTTTTTGATGACGAAATGGGAATCTTTTTAACTACGGCAGCAATAAATGCAGGAAACAGTGGAGGTCCATTATTTAATCTAAATGGTAAATTAGTTGGTGTAAGTTTTGCGGCTTTAGATAAAAAAAAATGGTTAGATGAAATGGGACAAATTCCAACAGACATGGGATATGCTATTAAAAGCAATATGATTAAAAAAGTTTTTGAACATAAACAAAGTGTTCCTGTTAAATCAGCTAAATTTAATAAAGCAAAACTATATGAAAAAATGCTTCCAAGTATAGCCTTGGTAGTAGTATTACTTGATGAAAATTAATGATTAAGAAATTAATTTTAATTTTTTTATTAATAATAACTCCTTTAAAAGCAGAAATAGTTACCGAGAAAGGAAAACATAGACATACAGGTAACGTTTCAAATAATAAATCATGTAAAATTGCTGAACAAAAAGCTAAAAAAAATGCAATAATCAAATCAATAGGACAAACAATATCTTCTGATGTTGTTTCAAACTGCTCTGAGGTTGATGGTGAATTTGAATGTGAAAGAAATCAATTATCATTATTTGAATTAAATGGTGTAATCACTTTTTCAAAAAGAGTTGGTAGACCAAATTATGGAGAAGAACTTGGTAGTGAAGGAATATTTTTCTGTGAGGTAACTATTAGGGCTAATGTAGAACCAGTAAAAAAAAACTTAGATCCTACGTTTCAATTTGATGTAAAACTTAATCAAGAGATATTTCGATCAGGTGAAAACATGGAAATCGAAATAAATACATCAAAAAAAATGTATATGACTATTTTTCAATGGCTCCCCTACGGAGGTAAGAAATTCAATATAATTACAAAAATATTTCCAAATAAGGAATATAACAAAAATATAAATAATTTAATTGACGGACAGTTGGTATTAAAATATCAGACCTATTTTCCTGAAGAAATCAAAGAGAAAAAGGTTGATGAATATTTAATATTTGTAGCTTCAGAAAAAGATATTAATTGGCTGAAAAATTATTCACAAATTGAGAGTTTAAAAAGAGAATTTACAAAAACAAACATCTTGATGGAAAATCATTATTCTGGTTATATGTTGATTAAATGATATCTAAAAATATATCAAAATTACTAATAGTAATTTTTTCAGTATTTATATTAAGCATTTCAAGCTTAAATTATTCATACGCCGACAATCACCTTTCAAAAAAAGAAATAATAAAAGAACTTAAAAAAGAAATTACTGATTTAGGTGGTACACCAGTTAAAAGAAAGCATTTACTGTCTTCACTTCAAAAATGGATAGATGAATTAAAATTACAATTAGAAAAATTGAAAAAAGTTGAAGCATTAAAAGCTGAACTTAATAAAGAATTAGAAGATTTAGGGGAAACTGTAGAAAGCAAAGAGAATAAAGAAATTGAGGCTGATGAGCAAATTATTGCCTTAAGAAAACAGATTGAAGAAGTTAAAGCTAAGAAAAAAGCTGCTGAAGAGAAAAAGAAGAAAGATGCTAAGATTGCAGTAGCTATTGAGATGCTTAAAGATGAGCTTGCAGCTTTGGGTGAAGAACCAATAATTGACACTAGCGATATAGATTCAGACGAGGATATCAAAGCTCTTAAAAAACAAATAAAAGATATTAAAGAAAAAAGAAAAGCTGAAAAAGCTGAAGCTGAAAAAAAAGAAGCAGAGGAAAAGAAAGCTGAAGAGAAAAAACAAACAAGATTAGATGCTATTGAAAAGGTAAAAAAAGAAATTTTATTTATGGGTGAAACTCCAATGTCAGAATATGAGTTTACCACTGAAGATGAATATATAGCGGCGCTTAGAAAACAAGTTGAAGAAGTAAAAAAACTTAAAGAGGCAGAAGAATTAAAAATTAATGCTGAAATTCCTGAGTGGTATGTTTCAATGCCTGCAAGCTCTGAAACAATTATGTATGCTAGAGGAAGTGCTATTTCAGCAGATCTAGATAATTCAGAACAAAGAGCTGTTGAAAATGCTTTAATTAAATTATCTACACAAATGCAAAACCGAATTAGCAGCAAAACTAATTTAGTTATAAAAGAAGCGGGTGTTGATGCAGATCTAACTTTAAAAACTGAAATGCAAAGAATTTCTAATGTAGTAGTAAAAGATGCAACTATCAGAGGTTACAAAATTTTTAAAACAAAAATGGCTGCGATAGCAGATGGTAAATATAGAACTTTTGTTGTAATAGAGTTCCCTGTAAGTCTTGCTTATAAAAACTTTATAGCTGAAATAGATAATAGTTTAAGTGTTAAAGCGGAAGTTAGTAAACTAAAAAATACAGATGCTTTTAAAGAACTTGAGCAGTATGTTGCTGAATTCACTGGCGCTTAATAAATCAATTTTTTATTTGCTTAATAAAACTTTTTAATTTAAAAGTTTGCTTTTTGCTCGCTCATACTCTTCTTTATCTAAAACGCCTTCGTCATATAATTTTTTTAAATTTTTGATTTGTGTTGCAATACCTGGTTCAGAATTAATTAAATGATTATCACCATTGATAATAATTACTTCATCTAAATCAAGTTTGTGATGATCTTTAGCTTTCCATTGAATCTCAAACTCTTTGTGTCGTTTTGCTGACAGAGAAACAAAATCATCAATAAACTTTTTAAACTTTGGATGGTCATTAATATTTGTCCTATGATACTCACTTGACTCTTCGGTAAAATATTTTTCTTTTGGGCCGCCATAAGCAACTGGGTTGATAAAATAGTAAACACCTGGACCATTATCAGTCACAACTGGGGCAAAATATTCATGAGTAGCTACTAATAAAATTTTAGGTTTAGTAATATTGTTTTCATTTATCCATTTTCTCAATACAGGCCTTATTCCTCCAACATCATCAGGATCATCAGGATAATTCATTTCTTTATCAAAATCTATATGTCTAATTCTAAAACAATTTGTAGAAGTGCCTTTTAGAAATAATTTGGCATAATAATATTCTGGTCTCAGAGTGCAACTATCGTACTCTCCTCTTTTATAATAATGATTCAATTCTTTTGCGAGATAACCAAGATATTTTCCACCTGTTCTCATTTCGCACATTCTCATTAGTGATTTGAATAATCTTCCTTCTTTAAGTACAAAACTTTTGCAAGAGTACCCAAACCCACCATACCACCATGAACTTTGTTTAATGTATTGCCATTTACCAGCTGGTAAATCTATCTCCAATTTTTTCCATTTGATGTTTCCTTCATAAAAATCGCCTTTTATAAATCTTGTTTTTGCACTTACCTCTTGATTAGAAAATAATACTAAACAAAATAAAATAAGAAAAATTTTTGTAAGTTTATACATATAACATCTTTAACTTTCTATCGTAGATAATATATCTATTTAACTTATAATTTTATAATTAAATTTTGTCAAAAAAAACTAATTAATACTTTATCTGAATTTCCTAACAAAGATAAGCTACGAAACTCTAACGAAGAATGTTTATCTATAACTAATTAAAACCTTATCTGGATCACCTGCCAGTGATGGATTTTGTTCTCTGCCTAACTCAAGAGCTTTATTTGACACATTTTGATCCATATAGGAAAGTAATTCACTATTAGTTATTTTTTTATCTTTATTTAAATCAGCATTACCTTCAAGACCTTTCATTAAATAATAACTAAATATTCCATGCTCAGCGCCATCTAATCCAGATGATATTTGATCCAGCTGAGATGCAGAGAAAATTGTAAAATTTTCTGGTATTCCATTTTGTTCATCAGCAATTATCCTAATGGGTCTTGCAGATGCTAATAAAGTTTGTTCATCCCTACTAATTCCGCTGAAACAAGTGTCAAAAAACATGGTAACTGATTTAGGCTTTAAATCTAAAATTGTTTGAAATAATTCGTTCCTAGATAAAGCAGTTCTATTTAACAAATCAGGATCACTATCTTGAGAAAGCAAAAAAAGTTCTTCACCGTTGGTAGACGCTAAACCATGACCAGCAAAAAATAAAAATAATTCTGTGCTATCTCGTTTAATTTTACCAGGTAACCATTTATTTATAGCAGTTATTGTGCCAACCAGGTCAGCATTATCATTAATTAAAAGCTTTAAATTACTATCAGATATACCAAATACATTATTTAAATATTCATAAAAATATTTTGCATCCATATTGGCGAAATCCGCTGAGGGTGCTTTTTCATATTTATCGATACCAATGACAATACCAACTTTATCATTAGTATTTATTGATTTAATTTTGGATGGATTTAAAGGTTCTAAAGATTTTGTTAATTTTTTATCTTTAGAATTAATAACTATATTTATTATTTTAGGACTTGATTTATTTCCCCATTGGTCAATTGCAACAATTTCTATCTGCTCATCAACTGGACTAAATCTTTTTATTTTAAAAATGCCATTATTAGCCTCTATTGTATCATTATCTAATATTACAAATAATTTTTCTGATTCATCTAACAATTTTCCTTCAATAACGTACGAGCTAGATTCTACGGTTATAGTATCATTTATTAAAATTTTAGGAGGATTTGAGTCTTTTGACTCATTAACTAACTCAATTTTTTTTTCATTATCTTGATTGTTTGAATTTTTTTTCTTTTTAATCCATTTGGTATCAGCAAAGGATACCAACATAATATTAAAAAAAAATATAATTAAAAAAAATAATTTAAACATTTTTAATTTAAATTTCTAAATACATTTGTATAAAATCCAACTTCAAATAAAACACTATTAGACTGTTCTTCACAAGTAATATTAATTTCATTTCCGTTAATATACATAAAATAATCACTAGTTACTTTTGTATTTTTTGCAGGCAATCGTAACGCTCTATCTGAAATATTATTTAATAATTTTAACAAATAATTAAAAAGTTTATTTTTTTCATCAATACATTTATCTTTGTTTCCAAAATATTTTGCAGCCCTTAAACCTATTATATTATATTTATTGTCATTATATTTCATTGAAATAGCTAACTCATTATAAATTTCTAAATCATCCAGGTATTTTATAGAATATAAATTTTTATTATGGTTCATTCTTATTTTTTTAAATGTCTCTATTTTACTTTCTGGAATATGTTTTAGTAAACTTTCATTAATTGTAAAATTTTCTATTTCAAAATCATTTAATTTATTATCCTCTACTATTTTTAAAGCATCTTTTGATAACCATTTATTAAATTTTCTAGAGTTTAATCCAATAGTAAATAGAAATCGTGGGCTATTACCCCACTTAACTGAAGGATCATTTTTAAAATCATAGCATTGAACTTTTATTAGGTCATCGTTATTTAAGATAATTGTGTCAGAGTCATATTTTCCATAATCAATTATTTTTTCTTTTCCATCTATTACATTTTTTATGTCGTTAGTAAAATTCGAATAAATTTCATTTAAAACATTCTTTTGTTTTTTTAAACAAACCTCATAGTTTTTAATTTTCTGGTGTCCATAAATTGCTTGAATTAGTTTTTGTTCATCTTCCCATTCAAACGATAAAGTTATTTCCTCATATGTTTTTAAATTGTAATTAATTTTATCAAGAACTATTGAAGCATATTTTTTGTCTGGGTAATTAAAACTTATTGGAACATTATTAATATTATTAATATGCTTTGAAATTTTTTCATTTAATGAATAATTTTCAATTTCAAATGAATTAGAATAAACAGTTTCGCTTATAAAAAATGAACATAAAATAATATTAATTAATGTAATTTTAAATTTCATAATTAATCCATATATTTTAGCCAGTTGGAGTATTCACCAGATTTAAAAACGACACTGAGTCTATCTTTACTTCTTGTATCCTTTTTTGAAAAATCATAACAAGTAATATGCATTTTTGAATTTTTACTTGTATAAAATGTTACATCTTTCAAATAACTATCACCATTTGGATAAGATTTATTTTTTACTATCCCTGTCTCTAACTTTTCAGATGTTAATAGTGTTTTTTCTAAATCTTCTACTATGAATTCTTGTTGTCTAAAACATTCATCTATTTTATTTTTAAAAAATTTTCTGGCTTTTATTTGTTTTATTTTATACCTGCTATCTCCTGATTTAAAATATAGAATAACAACATCATATGTATCATTGTTCTTTTTTTTGTAGATTTTTTGATATTCATTAATTTTTTTTTTTCCAAATTTTAAATCACTTTTTTTCTTTTCGATATATTGTTGACTATAAATTTTTAGCAAACTGTCTCCTATAGATAGACCCTCAACTTCAAAATCATTTATATCATCCGCTTTAACACTAATTAGCATTCCAAAACAAAGTAGCATGAACAAATATGCTAACAAGCGTTTCATTATCTATAAGTTATCAAAACTTTGTCAGGATCACCAGCTAGAGAAGGATTTTGCTGTCTACCAAGCTCTGCTGCTTTTTGTGATACATTTTCATCCATATAAGCAAGAAGTTCACCATTTGTAATCTTATTATCATTGTTTAGATCTGCATTACCTTCCAACCCTTTCATTAAAAAGTATGAAAAGATACCGTGTTTAACTTCTTTTAAACCTGATGAAATTTGATCAAGTTGTGAGGCTGAAAATATTGTAAAATTTTTTGGTGTACTTTTATTATTTGCAATTATTCTTACTGGTCTAGCAGACGCAAGTAGAGTTTGTTCGTCTCTAGAAACTCCACTGTAACAAGTGTCTAAAAATATCGTTACATTTTTTGGTGAGTATTTAAGTATGGTATCGTGTAGCTCAGTTCTTGATATTCCAGTTCTTGCTAACAAATCACTATCACCATCTTGTGGTAGAATGTATAGCTCTTCACCATCTAGAGAAGCTAAGCCATGTCCTGCAAAATAAACTATTAATTCTGTTTTATTTTTCTTTATTTTTCCAGGTAACCATTTGTTTAAAGCACCTAGTGTATCAATTAAGCTTGCCTGATCATTTACAAGTAATTTTATATTTTCATCTTTAACACCAAAGACATTTTTTGAATATTCATAAAAAAATTCGGCGTCTAAATTAGCAAAGCTTGCCTTTGGGGTTTTTTGATAATTTTCTATACCTATTATCAAAGCAACTCTGTCTTCTATTTCTTTAATTTTATTAACTAATGGATTAAGTTTATCTAGTTTTTTAGCTAATTTTTTTTTCTTTTCTATTTTGACACTAATTGATTTTGGTTCTGATCTATTTCCCCATTTATCAATCGCTACAATTTTTATTTCTTCATCAACAGGGCTAAACCTATTAATTTCAAAATTTCCCTCTTTTGTTTCAGAGAGAACACCATCCACTTCAATATAAATTGGACCAGAAGAATTATCTGTAACCATCCCTTTTATTGAGTAGCTACTGTTTTTAAATGTAAATTTATCATCAATTTTAATTATTGGAGGATTTTTATCTTCAAGTTTTCCTGGTTTAAATTCATCTTGTTTCTTAACAACTTGAGTTTCGATTGGCTTGTTGCTTTGAACATAAAGTTGACTGAAATCAAATAGCGGTAATTGTTTTGATTTTTCTTGATTGATAGAAATTTTTTTAATTGAATTATAATAATCTTCTAATAACCAAAAATCTTTTTGAAGAATTTTTTGTCTTTTTTTCCATTCATCAGTATTTTTTTCATATTTGATCAAATCAGTAATATCACTTTGATGTCCTGAGTCATGATCTATTAAATATTCAACATATTCTTTTTGCTCAACTAAATACGCTATTCTAAGTTCCATTTTAGAACTAACTATTTTTGGAGTAATTTCTAGTGATTTTACATCAGAGTCATCATAATCATAACTTTCATTAAAATTTTTATGCGATACATAATCTATTCTAATTTTTTCATTAGGTTTAGACTCTTTAATCAATTGAACAAATCGAAAATGATTATTTGAAGGAACATTATTCACTTTTATAATTATGTCATTTTTTTCTAAATTTGTTTCAATAGCAGGTAAATTCTCCTGGAATCCAACTATTTGAATCCCTTTTTCATTTGGAAGATTTTTAGTTTCAATTCCAATCATTAATCTTACACCATAAATGTGTGAAACGTCTTTTTTATGAAGATTAATTTCTTTGACATCTCCTTTGTCATTAAAAAAGACATTAGCAAATTTAGAATCTGGATCAAAAACTTTACAATTTTCATAAATACCAAAAACTTCTTGCTTTGCTCTTTTTTTATTTTTTTCTAGATACCTAACTAAACCATGTTTGATGCAATCATTCTCATAATAGGCATCAATTATATAAGGAGTTTTATTTTCGTCCTCTAACTCTCCACTGAAGCTATTAAATCCAGTTGCTTGTATTAAAGGTTTGGTACTATCTTGATCATCAAATTTTTGATCTTCTTTACTTGCAATAAGTTTATCTTTACCAGTTAATTTTAAATATTGTTCATATGTAATTTTATTTTTTAAAAAAACATTTTCTTTGATGTAATCAATTTCAAATTCTTTTGCTGGTCTGAATGTAGTTTTATTTATTATTGGTAGGCCATTCGAATCTTTTTTTGGTTTATTTTTTTCTATATATTCATATGTTTCATAACTTACGTCTCCATTAATTATCCACGCTCCATCTCTCAAAGTTCCATTATGAAAATATCCAGCAAAAATACCTCCATCAACAAATCTCATTATTCCATAACCATTTTGTAATATTAATTTTTTTTGTCCAACGTATGTAACACCATCTTTTCTTGGTTTTTGTTTTTTTTTATTTTTAATATTTTTAATTTTTTCTAAATGTGAGAGCTCTGACGAATTTATATAAAGATTCTCTGCGTAGAGTAATTTTGAATAAAACAAAGAGAATATAAAAACAATTACTATTTTTATTAATTTAAATTTATTCATCTATAACTAATTAAAACCTTATCTGGATCTCCTGATAACATTGGTTCTTGAGATCTGTTTTGAGAAAATGCTTCTTGAGTAACATTATTTTTTAAATATGAAATTAATTCACCATTAGTGATTTTTTTATCTGAATTTTCATCTGCTTTACCTTCTAAACCTTTCATTAAGTAATATGAAAAAATACCGTGTTCAGCTTCATTTATACTTCCTGAAGTTTGATCATAGTTTGAAGCTGTGAATATTGTAAAATTATTTGGTGTATCTTGTTCATCAGCAACTATTCTAACTGGTCTTAATCCTGCTATTAGCATTTGCTCAGATCTTGTTTGGCCACTGTAACAAGTATCAAAGAACATAGTTACTGATTTAGGATTAACTTTATTTATAAGATCAAACATTTCAATTCTTGATAAAGCTGTATCTTCTAAAAGAATTGGATCACCGTTGTGAGGTAATATGTGTAAATCTTCTCCATTATCAGATGCTAGACCGTGACCAGCAAAGAAAATATAAATATCTTTTTCTTTTCCTCTTGTTATCTGCGGCAGCCATATTTTAAGAGATTTTAATAATTCTCCCCTGGTTGCATCTTCATCAATTAAAACTTTCAAATTATTGTTAGGAATGCCCAAAGCTATGTTTGCATATGCCTTAAATGCCTTAGCGTCTCTATTTGCATAAGGTGCATCAATATTATTAAGGTTTTGATATTTCTCTATACCAATAATAATCCCTATCTTGTTATTATCTTTTTTGACTTTTATTTTACTAGGATTTGGTTTCTCATAAGATCGAAGATCTGCTACCTGTTTAATTTTAACCTCAACATTAATTACTTTTTCAGATTTATTTTTCCATCTATCTATTGCAACAATTTTTAATTGTTCTTTCGAGTCAATTGCAAAACCTTCAAATTCAAATTCACCATTTTTGTTAACTTTAATAGGTCTGCCATCTATTTCTAAAAATAGTTTACTTTTATCTTTCACCTTACCTTTTAAAGTATATGCTTGACTATCAACTGTAATATTTTGAGCTACCTCTATTACAGGTGCATCATTATCAATATCTTTGTTCTCTGGCTTAAATTCCTCTTGTTTGGGTTTTTTTGCTACTTTATTCTTGGACTTTATTGTTGTTTCTTGTTTGGCAATTTGGGTTTTATTACTTAAAACATAAAACTGGTCAAAATCTAGTTCTGGTAATTTATCAGTTTTTAATTCAGCAATTGATAAATAATATTTATATAAACTATTAAAATCTTTTTTTAATAAATCCTGTCGTTCTTGCCACTCTTTAGTATTTTCTTTTAAAAATACTTCATCAGGTAGAATACTTTCTCTGCCGCCTGAAGAAAAATGTTTATAAATTGTTTCAAGATATTTTTTTTCTTTCGGAAAATAAATTAATCTAAGTGTAGTTTTTGTATTTTCATTTTTAGGAGTAATATAAGTAGTTTTTATATCTGATACATTGTAATCAAATTTATCAGTTATTTTGTCTGAAGGAACATAATCAATTTTTATTTTTTGATTTGTTGAAGCCTCTTGAACTAATTTTATGAAATTTTGCATGCTATTTACTTGAAAATTATTAATTCTAATTATTATATCATTTACATTAAGACTGCTTTTCTCTGCAGGATAATCTTTAAGAATACCTTTGACAATTATACCATTATTATTTTCTGTGTCTTGGATATCTAGGCCGATATATTTTTGCTTTCCATAAATATGAGTAACATCTTTCTTATCTAAAATAACCGTAGAGACATTTCCTTTTTCATCAAAATAAATTCTTGCAAGTTTTGAATTTGGGCCCAACCTATTACAATCTGAATATAAACCAACAATACGTTGGCTTACCATTTCGGTTTTAGGACGGATATAGGAGATTGAACCATATAACGGACAATCATTTTTATAGTATGTTGCTAAAACAACTGGTTTAGTTTTTTTATCGTCTAACCAATGACTGCTAGTAATAAAACCATTTTTAATTTCTTTTCCATTAGTCACTTTCTGTGTTTCACTTGCTTCTGCTTTAGCGATTTCTGTTCCGTAAGAATTGTTACTAATTATTTTTTTAAGTTCATCTTCATTAATAAATTCTTCTTTAGCAAACTTAGGATATTTTTTATCATTCGAGTAGATTGTTTTTCTTTTAATAATTTTTCCTGAAACAGTTTTAACTACATCTACTCTTTTATCAGATTTATATAAAAAATATCCATAACCATGTCTATCTGCCCATTTAAATTGTCCTATATATTTATTCCCACTAGGATATGTCATTATCCCCTTTCCATCAGGGTGTCCATAACTCAACTCACCAAAGTATATATTTCCATTTTTATAAACTTTTTTAACGAACGTATTATTATTGTGATCTGTTTTAGCGATTTGGGTCGTTTGCTTTAATAATGATTTTTTGTGTCTTATTTTTGAAAATTTCTTATCTTTTAATTTCCACCTTTTTATATGTTGTTCAGCAACTGGTATTTTATGATCACTCAAGTTTGTTTTAAGTAAATAAGGCCATTTATCTGTGATCTCTCTATATTTTTTTGGATGTTTGTCCTCATATACAAATATTGAACATAAATTTTCTAAATTATTCACTTCTGTAGCCCAACCAGATTTACTTGTTCCTACAAATACTGTGCCATTGCCAACATCTTGAAAACATATAAAATTTTTGTCATAAGAATACTTTGCTGAATTAGCATTAACACCAAACATTAACCCCAAACCAAGAACGATGAACAGATATACTAGTAAGCGTTTCATTGTATTACTTTACCAAATGATTAAAGGATTTTATAGGACAACTTGAAGTAAACTTGAAGCGACATTAAAATTTATAAAAAAAACAGTTCTGTTTTTTTGTTGAATTTTACAATTATACTTATAAAACCTTGCTCACGGAGAGATGGCTGAGCGGTTGAAAGCACCGGTCTTGAAAACCGGCAAAGGGGCAACTCTTTCCTGGGTTCGAATCCCAGTCTCTCCGCCACTACTTTTTACCATACTCAAAATTTTTAAATAATTCTGTTACATTATTCTCCTCAATAACAATATCAGTCTCTAGGTCATTTAAGAAATTATATAAATTTGAATCATCTATATTTAACAATTTTTCCAGTTTAAATAAATCATCATCACTTAACTTATCAATATACGTTTCAGTAAAAGCTCCTAAAAGTTTATCCATTTCTTTAGTGCCCCTGTAATTTGATCGATAAATAATTTTTTTTTTTAATTCATCTATATTCATCATAATTAATAGAATATATTCGTTATTGATGAATAATAAAACAAATTATGAATATTTATTGTCAGATTTAAGTGTTTTAAAAGGTGTAGGAGAAAAAACTAAAAATTTATTAAAAAAGAAAAATATAAATAATTTATTCGATTTATTATGGAAACTTCCAAAATCTTATACTGACAGAAGTTTATCAGTAAAAATAAAAGATTTAAAAATTGGTGAAACTCAAACTGTAACTATTACACCACAAAAATATAACTTTCCAAGAGTAAGGAAATTACCAAATAAAGTTTTATGTAAGGATGAAACTGGTCAAATAGATTGTATTTTTTTTAATAGCTATGAAGGTTATGTAAAAAAAATATTACCTTTGGGTAAAGAAATTACTATTAGTGGTAAAATAGGTTATTTCAGGAATAAATATCAAATTACAAACCCAAAATACATTTCTGAGGATTCTTCGTTAATTAAAAAAACTCATAATAAATACTCATTAACAGAGGGTATTACTGAAAAAATATATAATAAAATAATAAATCAAATTATTGAAAATTTACCTGAATTTGAAGAGTGGCATTCAAAACATATTTTGTCAAAATTTAAAAATATTAGCTGGAATAATTCAATTAAAGAATTACATAAAGCTGAAAATATCGGAAATTTTAAATCAAATTTTTATCAAAGACTTGCCTTTGATGAAATATTTTCAACATTTCTTGTAAATTCAGAAATAAGAAAAAAAATAAGAAAAATTAAAAAAAAGAATAAAATTATTAATTTTAATAAGCAAAAATCAATAATAAATAAGTTAGATTTCTCACTTACAAACGATCAAATTAAATCACTTAATGAGATAAATATAGATTTGAGCTCTTCAAACAAAATGTTTAGACTTTTGCAGGGAGATGTTGGTAGTGGAAAAACAATAGTATCACTTTTGGGTGCAGTAAATACAGTAAACTCTGGATTTCAAGTTGCATTTATGGCTCCAACAGAAATTCTTGCAAGACAACATTTCAAACTTGCAAAGAAAATATTTCCTTCCTTTATCAATATAGAATTAATTTCTGGTAAATCTGAATATAAGGATAAAAAAGAAATACTTAAAAAATTAGAAAATAAAAAAATTGATATTGTTTTTGGAACACATGCTATATTTCAAAAAAAAGTAATTTTCAAAAAATTAGGACTAATAATCATAGATGAACAACATAAATTTGGTGTAAATCAAAGAAAGAAATTATCTGATAAAGGCGGAGTAGATTGTGATGTTCTATTGATGACAGCAACACCTATACCGAGAACCTTAACTATGACTATCTATGGCGATATGGATATTTCCATAATTCGCGAAAAACCTAAAAATAGAAAACCAATTAAAACATATAGTAAATTGGATGCTAAGATTGAGGATGTTTTAAAATTTATAAAAAAAGAAATACAAATGAATAATCAAATTTTTTGGGTGTGTCCTTTAATAGAAGAGTCGAAAAAATTAGATCATACATCAGCGGTAAAGAAATTTGAATATCTTAAAAAAAAATTTCCCAATCAGGTATGTTTACTTCATGGTAAAACAGAATTAGATGAAAAAAACATTATACTTAGTAATTTCTTGCAAAATAAATTCAAAATATTAGTTTCCACAACAATAATTGAAGTAGGGATTGATTTTCCAAATGCAAATGTGATTGTAATTGAAAATGCAAATAAATTTGGTCTCTCTCAACTTCATCAATTAAGAGGTAGGGTTGGACGTGGCGATAAAGATTCTACTTGTATACTAATGTTTAAATCTAATTTGAGTGATAATGCAAAAAAAAGAATTAAAATTTTGAAGGAAACAAATGATGGCTTTTTAATTTCTGAGGAAGATATGAAATTAAGAGGTTTTGGAGATATTTTAGGTTTTAAGCAAAGTGGAATTAAAATTTTCAAATTAGCTGATCCTATTCAAAACGAAGACCTTTTCGCACTCGCTGAAAAAGAGATGAGAAGAATTGAAAATTCTAGCGAAGATATAGGAAAGTTCAAACCTTTAATAAAATTATATGATAGAGCCGATATAATTAATGATATTGCTTAAGAATTGTTATTAGAAGTGCCTGCCGAAACAATGAATTTAGATGCTTCCTCAAAAGACATATTTAAATATATAACGTCTTCAACTGGAAACATTAATAAAAAACCACTTGTTGGATTTGGAGTTGTCGGTACAAATACGTTAACTAAATTTTTACCTGTCTTTTGTGCCATCTCACCTTTATTTTCTTTGGTAGCAAAACCAACTGCCCAAACACCTTTTCTTGGATATTCAATAAGAACAACACTTTTTTTAGCATCATCTTTTTTTGAAAAAGTTTCAGTCATTTGAACTATTGCTGAATAAACAGTTCTTAAAAATGGAATTCTTTTAAACAGATCATCAATTAATTTGAGAATTCTTCTTCCAAAAAAAGATAATGATAGTCCTCCAACTATAGTTATAAGTAAAATTGAAATAATTATTTCAACTCCAGGAATGTTAAAAGGTAAATAACTATTTGGATTAATATTTTTTGGGATTAAATTAGACGAAATACCAATTAAAATTTTTGTAAGATATAAAGTAAAACCAATTGGTATTAAAACAACAACGCCTGCAATAAAATAATTTCTTAAAGTTAGTGAAAACGATTTTTTTGATGCTTTTTTTGCCATATAAATTTAACTATAACTAGCATATATAACAAAAAGAATTGCAATGATAAATAATACAATTAAGATTTTGTTATTAAGATTCATAATGAATATTAATATCAATTTTAAATAGTAATGGATAGAAGAAAATTTTTAACATATGTGGGTTGTGGTTGTGGAACTCTTTTTTTGCAAACTTGTACCACAGCACCTATTACCGATAGAAAACAATTAAAAATTATTCCAGAGGCAAAATTGAATGCTAAAGCTGCACAAATTTACGAAAAAGTAAAAGAAAAAGAGAAGATGAGTGATGATTTAAATAAGTTAAATGAAATTAAAGAAATTGGAAAAAGGATGGAAGACTCAATTAGTGAATATTTTTATAGAGCAAATTTAAATGACCCAACAGCAAATTTTGATTGGGAGTATATTTTAATTGATAACAAAAAAGTAAGAAATGCTTGGTGTATGCCTGGTGGCAAAATAGCTGTTTATACTGGTATTCTTGATGTTACGAAAAATACAAATGGTTTAGCTGCCGTAATGGGTCATGAGGTGGCTCATGCAGTGGCTAAACATTCTGTAGAAAGAGCAAGTCGAGGAGTGTTGTTGAATACAGGAGCAAGAATAATTGACATAGCTAGTGGTGGAGTGTTATCAGATATTAACAGAACAACAGGAATGGACACAGTTGGTATGCTTGCCCAACTTGGAATAATGAATCCTTTTAACAGGAAACAAGAGAGTGAGGCTGACTATCTTGGTATGATTTTTTCCTCACTTTCAGGGTATGATATTAGAGAAACGGTAAAAATTTGGGAAAGAATGAAAGAATTTAATAAAGGCAAGGAACCTCCACAATTTATGAGTACTCATCCTTCTTCAGACACACGAATTAAAAAATTAAATGAATGGATGAACGAAGTGATTTTAGATTATCCACCTATTAATTTAAGTTAATTGAATATATTTGGTGAGCCCTGATGGACTCGAACCATCGACCCATTCCTTAAAAGGGAATTGCTCTACCAACTGAGCTAAGGGCCCCCAGATTATTCAAATTGAATAATTGTTATATACAGATTTATTATATTTTTTCAAATGTCAATTTTAGCTTAATCTCTATACGTTCTACAACTTATCAATGTATTTATTATGAAATTGATCAAAAGTACCGTCATTAATATTTTTTCTGATCAAGGCCATTAATTCTTGATAAAAATTAATATTATGTAGAGTGAGTAACATTGAAGCAAGAATTTCATTGGTATTAAATAAGTGATTCAAATAGTTTTTTGAATATTTATTTAAATTAAGATTTTCACAGTGTGGATCTAGAGGGGTGTTATCATTTTGATATTTATTATTTTTAATATTTATTCTTCCTTGCCAAGTAAATGCTAAACCTGTGCGCCCTGATCTAGTTGGCAAAACACAATCAAACATATCTATACCTCTTTTGACAGCACCCAAAATGTCCGATGGTGTTCCAACACCCATTAGATAATGTGGTTTTTCATTAGGCAGATGATCTTTTATATCATCTAAAACACTAAACATTTCATTTTGTGTTTCACCTACTGCTAATCCACCTACAGCATATCCATCAAAACCAATTTTAATTAATTCTTTAAGAGATTTTAATCTTAAATCTTTAAAAAGACCTCCTTGAACGATGCCAAATAAAGCTTTATGAGGATTATCACCGAATGCTATTTTAGATCTTTCAGCCCAGTATAGTGAAAGATCCATTGATTTCTTTATAACATCATAATCATTTGAATTTTTGGGACACTCGTCCATTATCATTACGATGTCTGAATTTAAGCCCAATTGTATCCTTATGCTCTCTTCAGGACTTAGGTAAAATTTTTTTCCATCAACATGAGAATTAAATATTGCGCCCTTTTCTCGATCAATCTTATTTAATTTTGATAGAGACATTACTTGAAAACCACCAGAGTCGGTCAATATTGGGAGATCACAATTCATAAAATTATGAAGTCCACCTGCTGATTTAATTCTTTCTACACCAGGTCGAATCATTAAATGATAGGTATTCGAAAGTATAATTTCTGAACCAGTTTTTTTTATATCATCTATTGTACAAGCCTTTACGGTAGCCTGTGTTCCAACAGGCATGAAAGTAGGTGTATGTATATTTCCACGATGAGTTTCAATTAAACCACATCGGGCAAATTTATCTTTTGTTAAAATGTCAAAGGCAAATTTTTTCAATGCCATTAATAAAATTATTGTAATTTGAAACTAATAATTTTATCTGGATCAGTCACAGAACCATTATTATTTTGGTCACCTCTTTTAATTTTATCAACAAATTCCATTCCTTCTAATACTTTTCCAAAAACAGTGTATTGATTATCTAAAAAAGGCGCTGGCTGAAAACAAATAAAAAATTGGCTGTTTGCACTGTTTGGATCAGAAGATCTTGCCATTGATAAAGTTCCTCTATCATGTGGCAAACTATTAAATTCTTGCTCTAAATCTGGAAGATCTGATCCACCCATACCCGCTCTTCTTAAATCAAAATCTTTTGTCTCTGAATTACCAAATTTTACATCACCTGTTTGTGCCATAAATCCATCTATCACTCTATGAAAAACTACATTATCGTATTTACCGCTATTTGCTAATTCTTTTATTCTTTTGACATGGTTTGGTGCCACATCTTCAAACAATTCAATTTTAACATCACCATCTTTTAGTTTTAATATCATTATATTCTCCTTAGCTATTGATTGATTAGTAATTAAAATAAAAAAAATAAGTAGTTTAATATAAAATTTACTCATATTTATCTTTCAATGATTTGATTGTACTTTTGGTAGTAAATTTTTTTATATTACCTTTTAATTTAACTATATCTTTTACAAATCTTGATGAAATAATTTGATTTTCTACATCAGACATTAAAAATATCGTTTCTATGTTTTGGTTTAATTTTCTATTCATACCAGCCAATTGAAATTCATATTCAAAATCTGATACAGCTCTTAAACCTCTCAAAATAATATTTGATTTATATTTTTTGCATAAATCAGTAGTTAAGGATCCAAAAGTAACTACTTTTATTTTTTTTTTGTTTAACTTCAGATCTTTAAATAATGCTTTATTGACTATCTCTATTCTTTCAACTGAACTGAATAGATAATTTTTGTTACTTTCATCTGAAACACCAACTATTATTTTATCAAATAATTTTAATGATTTTTTAATAACATCTATATGCCCAAAAGTTATAGGATCAAATGTTCCAGGATAAATAGCTGTTTTATTCATTAAATCAAATTATCATCAATTTTGATCGAAGAAACAACTTTTTCTTCCCCTGACAACTTGATTATTCTGACACCTTGGGTGTTTCTACTAGCAGTTCTAATTTCTTTTACCGCAACTCTTATAACTCTGCCTTTATTAGTAGAAATTAAAATTTCATCTCCCTCATAGACTGGAAATGAGGAAGTGATATTACCATTTCTTGGTGAATTAACGATTCCTATAATTCCTTTCCCCCCCCTATTTGTAACTCTATAATCTATATGAGATGTTTTTTTTCCATAACCATTTTCACTTATTGATAAGACAAATTTCTCTTTTGCTTTTATTTCAGATTTTTCATCTTTTGATTTTTTTCCATTATTTTTTGTTTTATAATTATCTATTACAGACAAAGATACAATTTGATCATTTGGGGCAAGTTCTATCCCTTTAATTCCTTTAGATGATCTTCCTTTAAATACTCTTAATTTTTTGGCCTCAAATCTTATACATTTCCCAAAATTAGTGCTTAAAATTATATCTTGATCATCTTTACATATTTTTACACCAACAATTTTATCATTATTATCTAATTTCATTGCTATTTTACCCGAAGCATTAATCGATGAAAAATCTTCCAAACTATTTTTTCTCACTTTTCCATGTGCTGTTGCAAAAATTATTTGATAATTTTTTAGGTCTGTTTCATCTTCAGGCATTGGCATTATTGAAGTTATTGCCTGGTGACTCTTTAAAGGTAATATATTAAATAAAGACTTACCTTTAGATGATGATGAGCCCTCTGGAATCTTCCACGCTTTAATCTTGTAAACTAAACCCTCAGTAGAAAAGAAGAGAACTGCGGTATGAGTATTTACTGATAATGTTTGAACAACAGAGTCTTGATCTCTAGTTGTTATACCTGATTTTCCCTTACCACCTCTTTTTTGCTTTTTAACTCCATCTAAAGAACCTCTTTTTATGTATCCTTGTAATGTAACTGTAATTATTACTGATTGTTTTTGGATAGTTTCTTCAATATCGTAATTTAAAACAGCATCAATAATTTTAGTTCTTCTTGGTACAGCAAATTTTTCTTTGATATTTTTTAACTCTTCACTTATTACTTTTAAAAGTTCTTTTTTTGAAGAAATAATTTTTTTATATTTAGCTATTAGTTCAGCTAATTTTTTAATTTCAATTTCAATTTCATTTATTCCTAATGCAGTCAATTTTTGAAGTCTTAATTCTAAAATAGCTAAAACTTGTGGTTCAGATAAAGAGTAAAGATTTTTACCCTTTTTTTCCTCTACTAAAGAAATTAATTTTTGTGATTTATTTACTTTCCATTTAGTTTTTAGAATTGACATTTTTGCATCATCAGGATTTTTAGATGATCGAATAATTTTTATTATTTTATCTAAATTTTCAACTGAAACTGATAATCCTATTAGTATATGAGCACGTTCTTCTGCTTTCCGAAGATCATATTTGGTTTTCTTGATTACTACATCTTCTCTAAAAGTTAAAAAATTGGATAAAAAATCTTTTAGGTTGCAAGTTTGAGGTTTTCCTTCAACAATTGCTAAAGTATTAAAACCAAATGAACTCTCTATTTGAGTATTTTTATATAATTGTCTCTTTATGGTTTCTGGTTCTACACCGTTTCTTAAATCAATT
The DNA here is from genome assembly GCA_902624585.1 of uncultured Pelagibacteraceae bacterium. Taxonomy (GTDB): domain Bacteria; phylum Pseudomonadota; class Alphaproteobacteria; order Pelagibacterales; family Pelagibacteraceae; genus Pelagibacter. Next base: position 21,037 of record CACNXU010000002.1, read on the forward strand.
GCTACCCTTATACCTTCTCTGTTAGACTCGTCTCTAATATCTCTTATTCCCTCTATTTTTTTTTCTCTTACTAACTGAGCGATCCTCTCGTTTAAAACAGATTTATTAACTTGATATGGTATTGAAGTTATTACCAGTCTTTCACGTCCATTTTTTTGTTGTTCAATAGAGATTTCACCTCTTATTTTAAAGGATCCTCTTCCATTGTTATAGCCTTGTTTAATTATATCTTTACCTATAATTACACCACCAGTCGGAAAATCTGGACCAGGTATATGTTTCATTAACTCTCTAATCTTAATATCTTTATTATCTATTAAGGCCAAAGTTCCATTTATAATTTCACCTAAATTGTGAGGAGGTATACTTGTTGCCATACCAACAGCAATACCACCAGCTCCATTTACTAATAAATTTGGAAACTGTGCTGGTAAAACACCAGGTTCTTTCTCAGTTTCGTCGTAATTGCTTTTGAAAGTAATTGTGTTTTTTTCAATATCATCAATCAGATATTGAGAAACTTTCGACAAACGAGTTTCTGTATATCTCATTGCTGCAGCAGGATCGCCATCTATAGAGCCAAAATTTCCTTGACCTTGAATTAATGGTAAACTCATAGAAAAATCTTGAACCATTCTAACTAAAGCATCATAAACAGATTGATCACCGTGAGGGTGATATTTACCAATAACGTCTCCGACTATTCTTGCAGATTTTCTAAATTGTTTAGACCAATCATATCCGCCCTTATACATTGCATATAAAATTCTTCTATGAACTGGTTTTAATCCATCTCTTACATCAGGAAGAGCTCTACTAACAATTACGCTCATTGCATAAGATAGATATGATGAGCTCATCTCATCATGCATTGAGATTAATTTTATATTTTTATCTTTAAACTCTTCAGTATTTTTCATAGAAATTAAAATGGAATTTCATCGTCCATATCTGAAGCTTGTGAAGAATCCTCATTGATATCTTGTTGTGTTGTGTCATTTTGAATTCCACCACCAGAATTACCTGCACCCAACATTGTAAGAGAAGAATTATATCCTTGTATAACTATTTCAGTTGAGTATTTATCTTGTCCTGATTGTTCATCTTTCCATTTTCTTGTTGTAAGCTGTCCTTCAATATAAACTTGAGCACCTTTTTTTAAATATTGTTGGACAACATTTACTAAACCTTCGTTAAATACAACTACACGGTGCCATTCAGTTTTCTCTTTTTTTTCTCCTGTGTTTTTATCTTTCCAGGATTGACTTGTTGCAAGGCTTAATCTGGCAACGCTTTTTCCATTTACCATTTGCTTAATTTCTGGATCTGCGCCCAAACGACCAATTAATAATACTTTATTTAAACTTCCAGCCATAATATTTAATATTTGTTAAATTAGTTAATTAGAATTATATCACAATTCTTCTGAATATTAATTTTATTAACTCAAAGCAACTAAAATTATGATGAAAAAGATAGTTATTAAGGGCGCTAAAGAACATAATTTGAAGAATGTTACTGTAGAGATTCCAAAAGACAAATTTGTGGTCATAACAGGTCTATCTGGATCTGGAAAATCATCATTAGCTTTCGATACCATCTATGCAGAGGGTCAAAGAAGGTATGTAGAGAGTTTATCTGCCTATGCGCGTCAATTTTTAGATAAAATGAAAAAACCCAATGTTGATTTAATTGAGGGATTAAGTCCAGCTATTGCAATAGAACAAAAAAACACCTCAAAAAACCCAAGGTCTACTGTAGCAACTGTAACTGAAATTTACGACTATATGAGAGTGTTATATGCTAGAGCGGGAATTCCATATTCTCCATTTACAGGAAAACCAATAACCTCTCAAACAATTACACAGATAGTAGATTTAGTTAAAAAATTACCAAAAAAATCAACAATATATATTTATGCTCCAGTAGTAAGAGGTCGTAAGGGTGAATATAAAAAAGATATTTTAAGTTACAAAAGAAGAGGTTTTAGAAAAATTAAAATTGACAATATTTTATATGATATAGAAAAATCACCCAATCTAGATAAAAAAATTAAACACGATATTTCAATCTTGGTCGATAGAATAGTTTTAAATTCAAAACTTGGTAATAGGTTAGCTGAAAGTATTGAAACAGCTGTAAATTTAGCTAATGGTTTAGTTTTTGTAGAATATGAAGACGAAACACTTCCTCAAAAATTTAGAAAAATTGAAAAATTAATTTACTCAACCAAATTTGCTTGCCCCGAGAGTGGTTTTACAATCGAAGAAATTGAGCCAAGACTTTTTTCATTTAACAGTCCTTACGGAGCTTGTGAAGAATGTGAGGGAATAGGGATGAAACTAAATGTTGATCCAAATTTAGTCATTCCCGATGAAAGAAAAAGTTTAGCAGATGGAGCAATTGAACCTTGGTCAAAATCAACTACATTATATTATGCACAAACTTTAGCATCTTTAGCTAAACATTATGGTTTTTCTTTAGATGAAAAATGGAAAAAATTACCAAAAAAAATTAAGGATATTATTCTTTATGGTTCTGATGAAGATGAAATTAAATTTAATTATGATGATGGTTACGAGAAATATTCTTACAAAAAAACTTTTGAAGGCGTAATTAATAATCTAGAAAGAAGATTTTTAGAATCTGATAGTGAATGGAAAAGAGAGGCAATTGCAGAATATCAATCTGATACACCTTGTGAAGCATGTAACGGTGATAGGCTAAAAGAAGAAGCTTTATGTGTAAAAATTAATAATCTTAACATCAGTGAAGTGACAAAAAAATCAATCTTGGATGCTGCTGAATGGTTTAAAAGTCTAGATAAAAATCTAGATAAAAGGCAATTCAAAATAGCAGAGCATGTTTTAAAAGAAATAAATGAAAGGTTAAATTTTCTTTTAAATGTTGGCTTAGATTATCTTACTCTATCAAGAGAGTCCGGTACATTATCAGGTGGAGAAGCGCAAAGAATAAGATTAGCTTCACAGATAGGATCTGGTTTAACAGGTGTGTTGTATGTTTTAGATGAACCTTCAATTGGATTACATCAAAAAGACAACGTAAAGCTTATTAATGCTTTAAAAAGATTACGAGATCTTGGTAATACTGTAATAGTAGTTGAACACGATACTGAAACTATGGAAAATGCTGATCATATAATTGATCTAGGTCCTGAAGCTGGAAGTAATGGTGGTCAAATCACTTCACAAGGTTCTTATGAGGAAATTAAAAAAGATAAAAATAGTATAACTGGTCAATATCTTTCTAATAAAAAAACCATTGAAATTCCAAAAATAAGAAGACTAGCAAAAAATGGAAGATTTGTAGAAATTAATGGAGCAAGTGGAAATAACTTAAACAATGTTAATCTTAAAATACCTACTGGTACTTTTACATGTGTAACCGGTGTTTCAGGCAGTGGTAAATCAACATTAATATTACAAACTTTATTTCATGCTTTAAATTTAACTTTAAATAATAAAGCTAAAAAAGCACCAAAATCTTTTAAAGGTTATAAAGGAGTAGAATTAATTGATAAAATTATTGATATAGATCAATCGCCTATTGGAAGAACTCCTAGATCAAACCCTGCTACATATACAGGCGCGTTCGGTCCTATAAGAGATTGGTTTACAAGTTTACCTGAGTCAAAAACAAGAGGTTATAAACCTGGAAGATTTTCTTTTAATGTTAGAGGTGGAAGATGTGAGGCATGTGAAGGTGATGGTGTAATTACATACGAAATGCATTTTTTACCAGATGTTTATATACAGTGTGATGAATGCAAAGGAACAAGATATAACAAAGAAACTTTGGAAATTAAATTCAAAGGCAAAAGTATTGCAGACGTTTTAGATATGTCAGTTGATGAAGGTTGTGAATATTTTGAAAATATTTCAAATATCAAAACAAAATTGTTAACTTTAAAAAAAGTTGGATTAGGTTATATAAAAATAGGTCAGCAAGCTACTACTCTCTCTGGAGGTGAGGCACAAAGAATTAAACTTGCGAAAGAACTCTCAAAAAGATCTACCGGTAGAACTATGTATATTTTAGATGAACCAACAACAGGTTTACATCAACATGATATTAAAAAACTTTTAGAAATACTTCATACATTTGTAAAACTTGGAAATACCGTTGTTGTAATTGAGCATAATTTAGATGTAATTAAAACAGCTGATTATATTGTCGATATGGGACCTGAGGGTGGCGTTAAAGGTGGTAATATTGTCGCCGAAGGTAAACCAGAGGAAGTATGTAAAGTTAAAGAGAGTTTTACAGGCCAATTTTTAAGACCTTTACTTAATTAATTATTAAATTACCTTTTTTTAAATTTCTTGATAATCATTGGAATTATTTAAATAAAATTACATTATTATTGAAAAATCAGAGAAATTACTTAATAAAGATCTAGAAATTATTAAAAGTTATTATGTTAAATAAAATAAATAAATTTATTTTTAAAAAAAAAACCAATAAATATTTGATAATGGGAAGTTTCTCGTTTTTTTTTATTAAGGGTTTAATTTGGCTAGGGATATTTTTTTTCGCTGGTTTTAATTTAATAAATTAAAAATTAATGAATGAATGATCAATTAAATAACAATTCTGAATTTAAAATTTTTGGAACTACGATAGAAACATTTTCTGTATTTTATGGAACTTTTTTAGTTTTTTGGGGAGTAATTGTAAGTTTTATAAGTGGAAGTACTTCTTTAACATCTTTTATTCCATCTTTAATAGGTTTGCCAATACTAATCTTTTCAAATTTATCTATTAAATTTACTCACAAAAAAAAACTCTTTATGCATATCGTAGTTTTTTTTGGTTTAATAGCTTTTCTGGGAGGTTTAGACTTTTTAAGATCTATTTTAGGTGGAACACTTTTTCAAAATTTTTGGGCTGATGTTTCAAAGTTAATATTATTAACTACAGGTGGATATTTCTTATATCAATGTATAAGTTCATTTATATTTGCTAGGAAAAATAAAAATTAGGTCTATTAATCTAAAAGGGATTCTACATATTCCCAGTTAATTAGATTATCTACAAATTTATCCAAGTATTCTGGTCTTCTATTTCTATAATCGATATAATAAGAGTGCTCCCAAACATCACAACCTAGGATTGGTTTCATATTATCAATTAGTGGATTAGATGCGTTTGCGGTTTTTGTTACAACAAGCTTACCGTTGTTAATTGAGAGCCAACACCATCCAGAACCAAATTGTGTAATTCCCGCTTGTTTAAATTCGGCTTTAAATTTATCTATACTTCCAAAATCTGAAACAATTCTTTTTTCAAGTTTTGAAGGCATGTTTCCACCACCTTTTGGTTTCATGCATTTCCAAAAAAGGTTATGATTCCAATGTTGACTGGCATTATTAAATATTCCAGCTTTAGAAGTGTCTTTAGAACTATTTAAAATAATATCTTCAAGTGACATCTCTGCCATTTCTGTATCTTTTATGAAATTATTTAGATTAGTAATATATGTTTGATGATGCTTTCCGTGGTGAAGATCTAAGGTTTCTTCAGACATAATTGGCGATAAAGCATCCTTTGAATAATCTAATTTTGGTAATTCATGCATAAAATTTAAAATATAAAATCTTTTAATCTATTTTAGCTATTAATTCAAATACATTTAATATTTTAATTCTTTTAAATTTTTAAATTGATACAAAGACTCTGGATTTACTAAAGCCTCTTTATTTTTTATTTTTTTACCTTCAATAATATTTTTAACACTTAATTCTACAATTTTTCCACTCTTTGTCCTGGGTATATCATTTATACTAATAATTTTTTTTGGAACATGTCTAGGTGATGCATTTTTTCTGATTTTTAATTTTAATTTCTTTATTAGATTCTCATTTAATTGATATTTTGGATTTAAAATTACAAATAATATAATTCTGATATCATTATCCCAGGATTGTCCAACAACTAAAGACTCTTTAATTTCTTTAAATTGTTCTATTTCAGAATAGATTTCAGCTGTACCAAGTCTTACGCCACCAGGATTTAAAGTAGTATCTGACCTACCATAAATTACAAAGCCTTTATTATTTGTTATTTTTGCATAATCTCCATGATGCCATATATTTTTATATTTATTAAAATATGTTTTTTTAAATTTTTCATCATTGTGATCGTTCCAAAATCTCAATGGAATTGAAGGAAAAGGATTCACACAAACAAGTTCACCTTTCTGATTTAAGACTGATTTTCCTTTCTCATTAAATACCCGAACATCCATACCTAATCCTTTACACTGAATTTCGCCAGAATAAACAGATTGGTATAAATTACCTAAAACAAAGCAAGAAACAATATCTGTACCGCCTGAGATAGATGCTAAATGTAGATTTGTTTTAATATTTTTATACACATAATTAAAGCTATTCTCTGACAAAGGAGATCCTGTCGAACAAATTGTTCTTAGTCTTGAAAGCTTATAAATATTTTTATAATTTTTTTTTGTTTTTCTTAATGTATCGATATACTTTGCACTAACGCCCAACAATGTTATTTTTTCTTTGTTAGCAATTTTCAAAAGCAAATCTTTATTTTTAAACAATGGAAAACCATCGAATAAAACAATCGATGCTTTTGAGGCTAAAACTGAAATCAACCAATTCCACATCATCCACCCACAAGTAGTAAAATAAAAAACGTTGTCATTTTCTTTTATATCACAATGCAACTGGTGTTCTTTTAGATGTTGCAAAAGTACTCCACCACTTTTGTGACAAATACATTTAGGTTTACCAGTGGTTCCACTAGAGTAAAGAATTGACAAATCATGTTCGAAATCAAATTGATAATACTTAATAACTGGAAATTTTTTTTTGATTAAATTTTTCCAGTTATATGTTTTGATTTTGTTGAATTTTGGAAGTTTTTTTAAATTTGGTTGTCCTGGATATTTTGAAATTACTACATGTTTTATTGAAGGAATTTTTTTTACAATTTCAGGAACTCTTTCCAATACGTTAATTTTTTTTCCTGCATAAAAGTATTTATCAGTAACAATTAAAACTTTAGGTTTAATTTGAGAAAATCTCTCAACTATACCATTAACTCCAAAATCTGGGGAACATGACGACCATATGGCTCCAATAGCAACCGTTCCTAAAAAAGCCTCAACTGTTTCAGAAGTATTAGGCATATAAGCCGCTACTCTATCTTTAGATTTTATATTTATTTTTTTTAAAAAATAAGAGATATTTTTTACATTTTTATTCAATTGTTTCCAACTTCTGGTCTCACGAAAACCATTTTCACTTATAAAGGTTATAGCCTTTTCTTCTGTATTCTTTGACAATAAGTTTTCGCAAAAATTCAATTTGGAATTTGGTAGAAAAATATTTTTAAAGAATTTTTTTGACTTTTTAATTTTTTTATTACTTTTAATACCTTTAACTTTTGAAAAATCCCAAACACTTTCCCAAAAATCTTCAGGATTATTGACTGACCATTTATGAATATTTTCGTAATTTCCTTTAAATTTTCTTGAATATCGATCAGATAAAAAATTTTCAAATTTAAATAAGTTTGAATTTTTTTTTAATTTATTTGATGGATCCCAAATTTTCTTATTCATAAAAAATCACATTAAACTCTTTATTATAATGTAATTTTTAAATATTAGTTATTAATTTTATTATTTTTGAATGTCTTCTCTTAAGACTGTTTTTTGAGAAACTCTTAATCTTACTAAAACAGTATTAGCTATATAAATAGAAGAATAAGTTCCAAAAACAACACCAAGTATCATTGCAAGTGAAAATCCTTTTAATATCTCTCCACCAAATAAATAAATTGCTAGCAATGCAAGTAAAGTAGTAGCTGACGTTATAATCGTTCTAGACAATGTTTCATTAATCGAAATATTAGTTAATTCAAAAATCTTAATATCTGAATATTTTCTTAAATTTTCACGAACACGATCAAATATTACTACAGTGTCATTCATAGAATATCCAACTATTGTTAAAACGGCTGCGATAATTGATAAATTTATTTCTAAACTAAATAACGAAAAGACCCCTAAAGTTACAATAACGTCATGAAACAACGCTAGAATTGCCCCTAAACTAAACTGCCACTCAAATCTTATCCATATATAAATAAGCATTAAGGTCAAAGCCAAGGATATTGCAATTACTCCTGATTTTAATAGTTCAGCACTTACTTTTGGACCAACATTCTCAACTCTTCTAAAATCATAGTTATTACCAAAGGATTTATCTAAATTTCTTTTAATTTCTTGAATAATATTTTTCTTATTGTCTTTATTTTCAAATTTAACAAGAAAATCAGTATCATTACCAAACTTTTTAACAGAAACGTCTCCTAAATCCATTTGGTTAAACCTATCTCTTAAAGAGCTAACATTGATGTTGGAATCTGATGCTCTCACTTCAATTAATATACCTCCTTTGAAATCAATTCCAAAATTAAGTCCTTTAAAAATTAGTAATAATAATGAAACAAAAATTAAAAATGAAGATAAAAAATTAAAGTGGTTATAATATTTATTAAAAGCAATCATTAAATTAATTTTTCCCTATGTTTATTTCTAGCAACATAGATACTCGTAAATAATCTTGCTATAAAATAAACTGAAAATAATGTTGTAAATATTCCAACTCCTAAAGTAACAGCAAAACCTTTTACAGGTCCTGATCCCATAAAAAATAAAATAATTGCAGCTAATAATGTGGTAATATTAGCATCTAAAATAGCAGTTCTTGATTTAGTATAACCGCCATCAAAAGCTAAAATATTGTTAGTTTCGTCTTTTAATTCTTCTTTGATTCTCTCAAATATTAAAACATTAGCATCAACCGCCATACCGACAGTCAAAATAATTCCTGCAATACCCGGTAAAGTTAAAGTAGCTTCAAACAATGTCAAAACACCTAAAAGTATAAATAAATTAATTATAAGAGTTACATTAGTAATTAATCCAAAAAATTTATATTTAACAAACATAAAAATTATTACCAAAATAAATCCTATTGCTAAAGCTATCATTCCTGCATTAATTGAGTCTTGACCAAGGTCCGGACCTACTGTTCTTTCTTCGATTATTTCCAATGGTGCTGGTAATGCTCCCGATCTCAATAATAAAGCTAAATCTGTAGCAGACTGAAAAGTAAATCCTCCACTTATTTGACCAGAACCACTTGCAATAGTATCTCTAACAACTGGAGCACTAATAATTTTACCGTCTAACACAATAGCTAATTTTTTTCCAATACCTGTTGAAGTAGCTTTACCAAATCTTTTTGCACCTACTCTATCTAATGTAAAAGAAACAATAGTTTGATTTGTTTGTGGATCCATTTTTGGTTGAGCATCTAGTAAATTTTCACCACTAATTATTATTCTTTTACTAACCATAGCTTCGTCAAGTCCATTTTCAAATTTTATTTTTTCTATTCCAAAACGATCTGTTTCATCATTTGTTACAAATCTAAAAGTTAGATTAGCAGTTTTTCCAAGTAATGATTTAATCCTCATAGGATCATCTAAACCAGGAAGCTCTACTAAAATTCGATTGTTTCCTCTCTTAAGTATATTGGGCTCATTGGTACCAACTTCATCTACTCTTCTTCTAACTATTTCTATAGCTTGATCTTGAGAGGAGGTTTTAAGTTTAATTAAACCTTGTTTCGAAAAATTAACTTTAAAATTAAATCCTGTATCTTCAATTTCTAACTGATGAGATTTAAATCTTGGGTAATATGGATTAAGTTCACTATTTTCATCCTGAAAAACATCTAAGACAGATTGTTTTTCATTATCACTTACATTAAAAGATATATTTTGATTTTCTATTTTTATATTACTGATTTTGATATTCTTTTCTTTAAAATAGTTCCTGATTGTAGTAGTTAAGTTCTGCAATTTTTGCTCAATTACAGGTTCATTATCAATTTCAAGTAATAGATAAGATCCTCCCTGAAGATCTAATCCTAGATTAATTTTTTTATCAAAGAAACTATCATCAAATTTAAAAAGATTTGATAAAGAGATTAAAATAAATAAAACTGAAAAAAAAATTATAAATATAATTCTTAACTTAGAGAAATAAAGCACTTAACTAAAACAATTATTTTTTAACTTCTTGAGTATTTGTATTTACAAGACTTTGAATACCAGTTGATTTAACAATCTCTACTTTTACGTTTTCGGCAATTTCTACTTCAACTTTATCATTATCTATCAGTCTCTCAACTGTGCCTGTAATTCCACCAGAAGTGACGACCTTGTCCCCTCTCTTAAGGCTTTCAACCATTGCTTTATGTTCTTTAACTTTTTTTTGCTGTGGTCTGATTAAGAAAAAATAAAAAATAACAAAAATTAAAATTAACGGTATAAATTGCCCTATTCCTGAACCTTCCATAAATCTCCTTATAAATTATGAGAATATTTATACTATCTATTTAATTAAAACAACTTTATTTAGCTGAAATCAATTCCAAATTATTCATATACGGTCGCAGTACCTTAGGAACAATAATCGAACCATCTTTTTGTTGATAGTTTTCTAGTATAGCAATTAAAGTTCTGCCGACTGCCAAACCGCTTCCATTTAAAGTTCCAACAAAAACGGTTTCTTTGTTTTTATTTTTATATCTTGATTTCATTCTTTGCGCCTGAAATGTTGAACAAGAAGAACAAGATGATATTTCACGATACTTGTTTTCTGATGGTAACCAAACTTCAATATCATATGTTTTTTCAGCACTAAAACCCATATCACCTGAACATAAAATTACTTTTCTATAAGGTAGCTCTAACTTATCAAGAATATCTGTCGCACAATTAGTCATTCGTTCTAATTCCTCTAGGCAATTTTCTTTTTCCACAATACTAACCATTTCAACTTTATAAAATTGATGTTGTCTAATCATTCCTTTGGTGTCTTTCCCATAACTGCCCGCTTCTTTTCTAAAACATGGTGTCGAGGCAACAAACCTCATAGGTAAATCTTTTTGATCAACAATTTTATTTTTAACGATATTGGTTAATATTACTTCGGCTGTTGGAATTAAAAATTTTCTATCAGATCCTTCATCAAATTTTATCTCAAATTGATCGTTTTCAAATTTTGGTAATTGTCCAGTTCCATACATTGTGTTTTCAGAAGCTATCAATGGAGGAGAGATTTCTTGATAACCATTTTGAATAATATGAGTATCTAACATAAAATTAGATAAAGCTCGTTCTAATAACGCCAGCTCTTTTTTAACAAATACAAACCTTGATCCTGTTGTCTTTGTTGCAAGATCAAAATCAAGCATGCCTAAATTTTCTCCAAGTTCATAATGTGATTTAGGTTTAAAATTAAATTTAGGGACTTTCCCAGCTTTCAAAACTTCAAAATTATCTTTTTCATCTTTTCCATTTGGAACATCTTGATGAGGTATGTTTGGTATACTAGATAAAATATTATCTAATTCATTTTTAGAATTTTTTTGTTTCTCAGAAATCTTTTCTAATTCTAAGGATATTTCCTTTGACTTTTTGAATAAACTTTCATCTTTAGATTTAGAAATATTCTTTTTTTCTTTTTCTAAATTTTCCTTCTTTTGAATTAAATCTCTATTTAACTCATCAAGTTTTTTTAAATTATTAAAATCAATTTTAACTGAACGTTTTTTAAGATCTTTTTCAAATTTTGAAAAATCTTTTCTAATTTCTTTTAAATTATGCATCAGTCTTTTCTAAATTTTTGTTTTCAATAAATTTTACTGAAAATATTGATAATTCATATAAAATTAATAATGGAATTGCTAAACCTATTTGAGTAATTGGATCTGGTGGTGTTAATAATGCAGCAGCAGCAAATATAATTACTACAACATACTTTCTTCTTTCTTTTAGAAATTGACTATCAACAACACCTATTCTTGCTAACAAACTTAAAACTATTGGGAGTTGGAAACTTATTCCAAATGCAAAAATTAACTTCATAACTAGTGATAGGTATTCATTTACCTTAGCTTCTAATTGAATTGGAAGACTTGTTGACATTCCTGTACTTTCAAATGATAAAAAGAATTTGATAGCTAGAGGCATTATCAAATAATAAACAAGCATTCCCCCCAAAAAGAAAAGGATGGGAGTTAATATTAGGTATGGAAGTATGGCAACTTTTTCATGCTTATATAAACCTGGTGCAATAAATTTCCATATTTGCATTAGAATAAATGGACAGGTTACAAAAAAAGCAGTGAAAAAAGATACTTTAATATATGTTAAAAAAGTTTCTTGTAAGGCTGTAAAAATAAGCCTTCTGTCAGATCCATCTTCTTTTACAGCTTGTGCAAATGGATCAACTAAGAAACCGTAGATGTGTTCTGCAAATATATAACAAATTACAAAAAAGATTATTAGAAATACAAAACTATGTATTAATCTTTTTCTTAGTTCTGTTAGATGGCTGACAAATCCACCTTCATTTTCTTCATTACTCATCTTTTTTAGTTTCTTTTTTTATTTCTTTATCAATTTTTTCTTCATCAATTTCTAAATTAGAAACTTCATTTTGAATGTTGCTTACATATCTTTTAGCAGTTCCTATCCATGAACCAGCTTTCTTCAGCATGATTGGAAAATCTTTTGGGCCAAGAACAACAATTGCAATACCAACAATAATTAATATCTCAAACCAACCAATAGTAGGCATGTGATTTAATCTTTGTTTTCTGAGTCTTTATTTTCGTCGGATATATTTTTTGGCTCTGTATCGTCAGTAACATCTGACGCCATCCCTTTTTTGAAACTTTTAATTCCCTTAGCTACATCACCCATCAGACTAGAGATTTTACCTCGTCCAAATAATAAGACTACTAATATAACTACGATTGCTATTTGCCAAATTCCTATGCTCATGAAAAACTTATAACCTTTTTATGATTAATTTAAAAGTTACTTTTTTATTAATCTTTATCTTCTCTATCAAGAGTGCTGTTTATCATCTCATCAATATTAGAATAAATATCCTCTTTTTTTTCATTTTGTTTTTCTTTGTAGAATTTACCAGTTCCAAAAATTGCATTATCAATACTTGAACTATCAATTAAACCAGCTGCACCTAATTCATCAATTGTGGGCAAATCTGACAATTTTTGTAGATTAAAATGACTTAAAAATTCATCGGTTGTGACATATTGAATTGGTCTACCTGGCACATCTTTTCGGCCACCTGGATTCACCCAGTTGAGCTCCATCAATATTTCAAGAGTGTTTGTTCCAAATGCAACTCCTCTTATTTCTTCAATCTCAGCTCTAGTAACTGGCTGGTGATAAACAATAATTGCTAAAGTCTCTACAGCAGCTCTTGAAAGTTTTTTTTCTACCGTCTTTTCTTGTGACATAATGCTTGATAAGTTAGGAGAAGTCCTAAAAGACCATTTATTTTTTATGCATACGAGATTGATTCCACGTTGAGTATATTCTTTCTGTAATTTTTCTAATGACTTAATAACACTACCCTTTTTTGTAATTTTACTTTCAATTGTATCAACATCTAAAGGTTCTGCGGCAGCAAAAATAACTGCTTCGATTTCTTTTTCTAAATCAGTTAATTTAGAAGGAAATTTTACAATATTATCTTTTGTGATTTTTTCTTTTTTAATCATTGTTTTCCTTTACATAAATATCATCAAACAATTTATCCTGTTTCATAGTTAAATTTCCTTCTTTAACTAACTCTAAGGAACCCGCAAATATTCCTGCTTTACCAGTACGTTTATATTTTGAGCCGTTTTTAAAATTTTTGGGAATTAAATCATCTAATTTTTTCCACTCGATTAGTTTACCAAAAAACTCTCTTATTGTTTTAATTCCATCCTCAGCAGTAAATACTGGTAATTTGGGAATATTCATTTTTTGAAAGTCTTTGGTCATAATAATTGTTGAATATGACTTTAGAAGCTCAAATAAACTTAAATTATATTCTGTGCTATAAATAGATCTTATATTTCCCTTCATTCCTCTTGATCGAATTTCTCTTCCTAATCTTTTTCTTTTAAGCATTTGTTCGGAAAGCAATCTGATCAATTCTAATTTTTTAAGCTGTAATTTTAATTTTTCAGCAACTTCTTGAACTTTAAATTCCTCTTCTGGTGTACCTGGGAGTAATAATTTAGATTTCAAATATGCTAACCAGGTTGCCATCAATAAATATTCTGAGGCAATTTCTAAATTTAAATCTTTTTCCTTTGTTATATAATCATGAAACTGATCTGCTAATTTTGTAATAGATATCTCTTCAAGATCCACCTTTTGAGCTTTGGCCAAATCTAATAGCACATCTAAAGGACCGTTATAATTATTTATATCAACATTAAATAACTTGGAATCAGAAATAGTCATGCTGAGATATTAACTTAAAATTTTGTAAAATTGCGATGTTTTTTTAATAATAAAGTTACTAACGAATGGTGAATTATCACCAACCACCATCATTTCAGACAATTTACCATTGCAGTGAAGAGCAATATTACAACCTGCACTAAATGTTTTGATTGTATTAGTTTTTAAATCATCTTTTAAACTTTTCATTGATAAATCATCTGAAATCAAAATGTTTTTAAAGCCAATTTTTTTTCTAATTAAATTTATAATTTTTTTAGAGTGTGTAGCTGTATTTAACTTATCGATACTTCGGTATATTACATGAGCTGTCATTGCAAAATAACTCTGTTTTTTCTTGAATGGAAAAAAATCATTTTTATTCAAATAATTTAAGTTTTTTGTAACTACAGGAGTAAATTTATGACTATCTACCTTAGCTAATCCATGACCTGGTATGTGTTTCATCACAGTTCCAATGGAATTTTCATGAAAAAAATCAATACAAAAATCTCCAATTTTAGAGATATTTTTTTTATTTTTTGAAAAAGACCTATCACCAATAATGTTGCTAGCTCCTTTAACTCGAATATCTAAAACAGGAACAGTATTTATATTAACACCAATTGATTTAAGCAAATATGAAGTTTTATCGATGAATAATTTATAAATAATATTAAATTTTTTCTTATCTTTTGTGAATAAATTACCAAAATATTCAGAGGTTAAATTGTCAAATGAAATAATTTTACTTAATCGATTTACTCGGCCACCTTCTTGATCAATTAGTATTGGGTATTTTTTATCTTTAAATATCTTTTTTATTTTATCAGTTAATTTTTTAGTTTGTTCAATTGAACTTATGTTTCTTGAAAATAAAATAACTCCCCATGGTTTATATTTATTTAAAAAAGTAATCTCTTTGTTTGATAATTTTGATGATTTTAAACCAACAATAAAAGCTCTTCTATTCTTAATCATTCTCTAAAAGTTTCCAAAAATTAAACTTTTTTTTCTTTTTTTTGTTTGTTTGCTTAACGTATTCTATTACATTTTGTGTATCGTTTTCCAAAACAGGTAAATTTTTTGAATATAATTTAATTTTTTCATTATTATTTTTATAAGATCTGTATGATTTCTTCTTATTTTCATCTGAAAAATAATATCTACCAGTCAAAAATATAAATAAAGCAATTACAATAATAAAGATTAAATACTTAATTTCTTTTAGCATTACATTTTATCTGGTGAATCTACGCCAACTATATCCATTCCTGATTTTACAACGTTAGATATTGCTTTTAAAAAAATTAATTTATCTGCAGAAACTGTTTTTTGATCATTAATAAATCTTTTTTCTGGGTTTTGTTTACCAAGATTCCAATACGAGTGAAATTCTGAGGCAAGTTCATATAAATAAACAGGTATTCTATGTGGTTCTAATTTTGAACTAGCAGCATCGATACATTTTGGCCATTCTGAAATCTTTTTTAAAATTTTGATCTCGTCATTTGAATATTCAAAACTAAAATCATCTAATTCAATCTTTGAATTTAAATCTTTATCAATATGTCTAAAGACAGATGAAATTCTAGCATAGCAATATTGAACATAGTATAATGGATTATCTTTAGATTTTTCTTTTACAGCATCAAAATCAAAATCTAATTCCACATCACTACTTCTGTTAAGCATTATAAATCTGGTTGCATCTTTTCCTACTTCTTTAATTAGATCATCAACTGTTATGTAATCACCTTTTCTTTTAGACATCTTAAATGGTTTGTTATCTTTAATAAGTTTAACAAGCTGACTAATTTTACATATTAATTTATCTTTTTTTCCTGACAAAGCCTCAACTGAAGATGAAATTCTTTTGATATAACCGGCATGGTCTGCACCAAGAATATTTATTAAATAATCAAATTTACGGTCAACTTTGTTTTTATGATAAGCAACATCACTTGCAAAATAAGTCCATGCCCCATCTGATTTTTGCAATACTCTATCTTTATCATCACCAAAATCAGTAGATTTAAAAAGTAACTGTTCTCGTTCTACCCAGTTTTTATCCTCTTCTCCAGCTGGAGCTTTAATTTTTCCTTTATATACAAATTTATTTTTTTCTAAAAATTTTATTACACTTTCTACTTCTTTGTTTAAAACAATGCTTTTTTCACTAACAAAATTATCGTGGTTAATTCCTAAACTCTTAAGGTTTTTTTTAATTAAAAGCAGAGCTTGTTCTATAGATAAAGCTGTTAAATTATCGCTTATTTGATCATAATTATCAAAATTTAGATCTGAATTATCTGAAACTATATTTTTTGCAAAATCGATTAAATAATCTCCTGGATACAAATCAGGATTATCTTGAGGAAAAGTTTCGTTAAACTTTAATTCTCTAATCCTGAAATATACAGACTTTGTAAAATTTATAATTTGATTACCATAATCATTTACATAATACTCTTTTGTAACTTTGTGTTTATTAAATATTAACACATTGGATATAACATCGCCTAAAATAGCTCCTCTACAGTGACCAACATGCAAAGGTCCTGTTGGGTTGGCTGATACAAATTCAACTAAATAATTATTTTTTTTCTCTTTCTCATTAATTCCAAATTTTTCAGCGTTATCAATAATTTCTTTAATAAAGTTTGACCAAAAAGATGGCTTAAATTTGATGTTTATGAAACCAGGTTTAGCAACGGATATATTGTCTATTAGATTATCGCTATTTTTTATTTCAGGTGCAAGTTTTTCTGCCAATACTATTGGTGAGGTTTTATTTAGTTTAGATAAAACCATTGCAACATTAGTTGAAATATCACAATCAAATTTTGAAGGTGGTATTTCTGCATTAATACCATTGAAACTTTCTGGAACAATGAGTTGATTTTTTTTACTAAGCTCTACAATAATAGATTTAATTTTATCTAAATATAATTCAAAAATGTTCATTTATTATCGTTATAAAGGTTAATTGCATACCTATCAGTCATACCAGATATAAAATCTGAAATAGCTCTATATTTGTCTTTAGTCAATTGCTCTTTAGTTAGAAATTTTCTAGGATTTGATTTAATTATTTTAAATAATTTCTTAATTATCATTTTACCTCTTTGATTCTTATCAAGTACCGATTTATTGTCATACATTCTATGTCTTAAAAATGATCTGATTTCTTGTTCTGAATTTTGTATTTTATCTGAAAAAGAAACTATTAATTGATTTGATTTTGACACATCTTTTAATGATTTAATTTTGAATTTTTTAATATTTTTTTCTGTACTACTTAGTAAATCTCTAATCATAATATCTATTGAATCTCTGATAATTTGATAAATAGCAATTTTATAATTTTTTTTATTAATTTTTTTTTTATATTTTTGATAAATGTTTTTAAAAAAATCTAATTCAACTAATTCCTCAAGTTTAAATAAGTTAGCTTTAATTCCATCCTGAATATCATGATTATTATATGCAATATCATCTGATATAGCTGAAATTTGAGCTTCTAATGATGGATAGGTATTAAAATTAATTTTATTTTTGAAAACTTTTAAACCAATCAGTTTGTTGATCATACTTAGATCATCTGCTGGTCCGTTATGTTTTAAAAGTCCTTCTAAAGTTTCAAGTGTTAAATTTAGTCCAGCAAATTTGAAATATTTGTTTTCTAAAAACATGACGATTCTGAGTGTTTGAAGATTATGATCGAAACCACCATAATCTTGCATACATTCATCTAGCGCATCCTCTCCTGCATGTCCAAAAGGAGTATGACCTAAATCATGAGCAAGACTTAAGGTTTCTGCTAAATCTTCATTTAATTTAAGGTATTTTGCAATTGACCTTGCTATTTGAGCAACTTCAATTGAGTGAGTGATCCTTGTTCTAAAATGATCCCCTTCTGTATTAACAAATACCTGGGTTTTATGCTTTAATCTTCTAAATGATGCACTATGAATTATACGATCTCTGTCACGTTGAAAAGGAGATCTATATTTTGAATTATCTTCTTTATTAAGTCTCCCCTTACTTTTAAATACGCCTAACAAAGTGTCTTTTTTCATCCTTTAATTTAAATAATTAAGTATTATATTAGTAATATCAGTGTTCAGACATGATTAAAGAAATTAAATTTACGGATAAAGCTTTAAAACAAATAGATAATTTGTTGGCAAAAAAAGACAAAGGATCATTCTTCAGAATCGCTATTAAAGGTGGAGGATGCTCTGGTTTTCAATATGAATTTACTTTTGATAAATCAAAACAAGATGATGATTTAAATTATCAAAATATTTTAATTGATAAAACCTCAGCTGATTTACTTAAAGGATCTGAGGTTGATTATGTTTCTGAACTTATAGGTGAACAATTTAAAATTTCCAATCCACAAACCAAATCTTCATGTGGTTGTGGAGTTTCTTTCTCTCTTTAATGCTCATTTCATCTTGGAATGTAAACTCGGTACGAGCAAGAATTGAAAATATTAAAAGCTATTTATTAAAATATAAGCCAGATATTTTAATGATGCAGGAAATCAAAACTGAAGATGTAAATTTCCCATATGATGATTTTTCATCAATGGACTATGAAAGTCATGTGTTTGGTCAAAAAAGTTATAATGGTGTGGCAATCATCTCAAAAATTAAATTAAAAAATATCAAAACGGATTTGATTAAGGATAAGTTAAAACAATCAAGAATAATTTCAGCAGAATTAGAATATAAGAAAAAAAATATACAATTGATTAATATTTATACACCAAATGGTAATCCAGTTGATACAGAAAAATATGATTATAAAAAAAATTGGCTTGATCAATTAATAAAGCAATTAAAAACTTTATCTAAAAAAAATTCAAAAATTATTTTAGCAGGCGATTTCAATATAATCCCTTCAGCTGAGGATGTTTACAATGTTAAAAGTTTTGAAGACGATGCTTTATACAGACTTGAAATAAGAAAAAAATTTAGAGAAATGATTAATCTTGGTTTTAATGATGTCTACAGGCATTTTCATGAGGATAAAGAAGGATATACATTTTGGGATTACATGAGAGGTGCTTGGCAAAAAAATAATGGCATGCGTATTGATCATTTTTTAGTGTCAAACTCAATAATTGATCAAATTAAAGATATTAATATTAATAAAGATCCACGTGGTAGAGAAAAACCCTCTGATCATACACCTATTGAGATTAATTTAGCTTAAAGATTTAATTTTATTTACTAATTCTTCGTTAATATTTCTTGGGCCAGTATCCATTCTATTCTTATGACGTCTTTCTCCAGGTAATCTTACTTCGCCCATTGATTTCATTTTTTCAAAAAATTCTTCTGCATGTTTTTGCCAATTAGTACCTGATGTTTTATCTGGATTAATGGCTAGTATGAATTCACCACCACTTGGAGGACCACCATCATTATTATCTTTAGCAGCAGTTTCAAAACTAAAATTATCTCCAACTAGTGCTCCTGCTAATAACTCTACCATCATTGCAATTGCAGATCCTTTATAACCACCAAAGGGTAACAAAACTCCGCCGTCAGCAATTTCTGCTGGATCTGTTGTTTCTTTACCATCTTTAGTTAAACCAGTTCCAAGTGGAACTTTGTGCCCTTCTCTTTTAGCGACTTGAACTTCACCCATGGCCATTGAAGCAGTTGCCATATCATAAACAACGGGTGTTTTACCTGGACGTGGCCAAGCAAATGAAATTGGGTTTGTTCCAAATAATGGTTTTATAGCACCAGCAGGTGCTACAGCAGGCTTATAAGATGTACAAGCAAATGCTACCAAACCCTCATCTGCTAACTTTTCTGTTTCAGGCCACATAGCAGCCATATGATGTGAATTATTAATTGCTAATACCGCAACACCATTTTCTTTTGCAGCCATTGCTAATTCAGGCAATCCTTTATTTAATACAACAGGTGCTAAACAATTATTTCCTTCGACTTTAATTACAGATGAAGATATTTTTTTTACTTCAGGTTTCCCTTTTCCATTTATCTTTCCACTTTTAAGTCCTGTCACATATGCTGGTAATCTAAACAAACCATGTGATACCGAACCATCTCTTTCAGCATTTCTAATTAAGTCTGATAAAATTGATGCTGTTTCATCATCACAACCATTTGCCAAAAGTGTTTTTTTAGATAGTTCAAATATTTCGTCTAAGGTTAATGAAACTGTACTCATTATTTTGATTTACATTTTTTACATAAACCAAAAAATTCTAAATTATATTTGCTATATTTCATTCCTGAACTGTCTGAAAAATTAGATAAATATTTTGAAAGTTTTGAATTACTTATTTCGGATACATTTTCACAACTTTCACAAATTGAAAATACAGTAGCTTTTGAGACCTGACAGCTAGAATTTTGACAAGCAATAAAAGCATTTCTACTCTCAATCTTATGAATTTTTCCAATTTCAACTAACTTATCTAGTGCTCTATAAACTTGCAGTGGTGCTTTAATTCCTTTTTTTTGAACATTAAATAAAATTGAATAAGCTTTCATTGGTCCACGAGATTTATCAATAAGATCAAAAATAATTTTTTGATTTTTAGAAAGATTATGTTCTTTTTGCATTTTTAAATTCTTATCAATATGTTATCAGTTTTTCAATTTAATCGATTGTTTTATGTTAAGTAAAGATAATATAAATAATATTAAAGCTGCCATTATTATTGAAGGCCCAGATGATGTATTAAATTCTAATGAAGAAAACAAACCTAATAAAACAGATAAAAGACCACCAATTATTGAGAATAATACCATCTTTTGTGGACTGTCTGATAAGTTTCTAGCCATAGCAGCAGGTATAATCAGCATTCCTGTGATTAATAATAGTCCAACCATTTTAATTGATATGGCTATTACAGCAGCCATAAGAATTGTAAAAATAGCTTTTGCTCTATCAGGGTTTAAACCTTCTGCTTCAGCTAATTCATAATTAACTGTAGATGCAAACAATGGTTTCCAAATAAATTTTAGAACTAATAAAATTAATGCTCCTCCTGTCCAGATAATTAACAAATCATCAGTTGTAACAGCTAAAATATCCCCAAATAATAGACCCATAATATCAAAACGGATAAATGTTAAAAAACCTATAACCACTAGTCCAACAGCTAAAGAAGAATGTGCTAAAAGACCAAGCAAAGCATCTCCTGGTAAATTAGTTTTTTTTTGTAACTGAATTAATATTAAGGCAACTACAGATGAAATTAAAAATACAGATAATGCAATATTAATTTCAAATGAGTACGCTATTGTTACTCCTAATAAAGCTGAATGCGATAATGTATCACCAAAATAAGATAACCTTCTCCACACAACAAAACAACCAAGTGGTCCTGTTACTAAAGCAATACCTAGACCTGCAATTAACGCTCTTATAAAAAAATCATCAAACATATTAATTCTTCTTTATTTCACCTTTGTCTGAATGAACGTGATCATGTTTGTGTTCATATACGGAAAGAATTTGAGATGCTTGTTCACCAAATAAAGTTTTATATTCATTGTTTTTAGCGACATCCATCGGAGTGCCTGAACAACATACATGACCATTTAAACAAACAACATGATCTGTTGCGGTCATGACTGTATGTAAATCATGAGATATTAGTAAAATTCCACAATTTAGCGTGTCAGAGATTCTTTTAATTAATTCATATAAAGCAATCTCACCAGTGTAATCTACACCTTGAACTGGTTCATCAAGAACCAATAGTTCTGGTTTTTTGGAAATTGCCCTTGCAATTAAAACTCTTTGAAATTCACCGCCTGACAAATTTCCTAAGTTTTTATTCTTAAGGTGTATAACTCCAGTTAAGTTAAGAGCTTCATCTATTGCATCATCTTTAATATTTTCTGTTAAAAGCATAAAATCATGAACTCTAAGTGGAAGTGTCCAATCAATTAATATTTTTTGAGGAACATAACCAACCTTGTTTGTGTATTTCTCAACACTTCCTTCTATGTTTTTGTAAATTCCTAATGCAATTTTGGCTGTAGTACTTTTTCCAGAACCATTAGGTCCGATAAGGGTAACGATTTTTCCTTTTTCAACAGTTAAAGAAACACCTTCTACTAGCCATTTATCATTTTGTTTAAAACCAGCGTTATTTAATTTTACTAATGTACTATTTTTTAAACTCATAAATTACTTGACTTGTAAATGTTATATTATTACATAATGTTATATTATAACAACCAATTAAATTACTTATTATGAAAAATATTAAAAAAATACCACTTATATTCTCAATATTATCAATTCTAACATTCTTTACACCAGCAAACGCTGAAATAAAAGTAGTTGCTTCTATTAAACCAATTCATTCATTAGCCAGTTATTTGATGGACGGTATTGCTAAGCCTGATCTCATAGTTGATGGATATGCATCTCCGCACGGATTTGCAATGAAACCTTCCCATGCAAAAATGCTCCAAAATGCTGATCTAATATTTTGGGTAGGTGAAGATTTAGAAAATTTTTTAGAAAAACCACTAAGCTCAATTGCAAAAAAAGCAGAAAAAATTGAACTAATGGAAACTAAAGGATTACAGGTATTAAAATTTAGAGAAAGAAATATTTTTGACGAACATGATCATGACGATCACGGACATGACGATCATGGTAAAAAAGAAGATGATCACGACGATCATGGACATGATGACCACGGTAAAAAGGAAGATGATCATGACCATGATGATCATGGTAAAAAAGAAGACGATCATGACGACCACGGACATGACGATCATGATGGACATGCGCATGGTGAATTTGATCCACACATTTGGTTGGACCCAATTAATGCAAAAGCTATGTTAAATGAAATGGCTGAACACCTAATTGAAAATGATCCAAAAAATGAAGCTAAATACAAAAGTAATTTAGCTAAAGCTTTGCAAGAAATCGATAAACTTACAATTGATGTAATGACAGATTTAAGTAACAGTGTTTCTTCAATTGTATTCCATGATGCTTATCAATATTTTGAGGAAAGATTTAATGTTAAAGTATTAGGTGCATTTACTGTTAATACAGATGTAATGCCTGGAGCTGAACAACTTGCTGAAATTAGAGAAATTATCGAGCATGATAAAGTTGCTTGTGTATTCTCAGAACCTCAGTTTAATCCTGATATTATAAATGCAGTTGCAAAAGATATGAAGATTAAAACTGGTGTTCTAGATCCATTAGGCGCAACATTAGACTCAGGTAAAGATCTATATTTCAATTTAATTAGAAATATGTCCGCATCTTTCAAAGGCTGCTAATTTAAAGGAATAAAAATTAAGATTTTAGTTTCCTCTATAATTGTAATAAATTTGTAACATAAATTACATATAGAGGAGACTATGTTTATTAAAAAATATCTAAAATGGATTAGTACAGCTCTTGTTTTAACAGGAATATTGTTAACTAATTTAAATATCTACCCTGTCAATATTTACTTTCACGGATTAGGAGTTGTGGGTTGGACTATTGCAGGATTTATATCAAAAGATAAGGCTATATTAACTAACTTTGGATTACAAATACCATTGTTTATAATTGGAATTTATAAAATTATTTTCTAATGAAAAATATATTATTCGTTTGTACAGGTAACTCAGCTAGAAGCATAATAGCTGAAAGCATTATAAATAACGAATATTCAAATAAATTTAAAGCTTATAGTGCTGGAAGCAATCCAACAGGAAAAATTAATGAAAATATCAAATTATATCTTACTAAAATAAAAAATTTTAATCTTGAAAATTGTTCTTCAAAAAATTTTGATATATTTTTAAATAAGAAATTTAATATAGATCATGTAATAACAGTGTGTAATAACGCAAATAAAGAAGTTTGCCCTGTATGGCCAAATAATAACCAAATTATTCATTGGGATATTGAAGATCCTGTATCAAAATTTCAAAATTCAAATGAAAAGCAGATAAACGAAATTATTAGTGAGACTTACGATATAATAAGTAAAAAAATAGAAATTCTGTTAGAAAATGAAAATTAAAAAAAACATACTTATTGGCGAATTTTTAGGAAGTTGTTTTCTTATAATGATTATCGTTGGTTCTGGTATCATGGCAGAAAATCTAACTAAAGATGATGGTATTAAGCTTTTAGCCAATACAATTGCTACTGGAGCTGGATTATTTGTTTTAATTACAGCCTTTGCTGATATTTCAGGAGCTCATTTTAATCCTTTTGTAAGTTTAGCGATGTTTTTTAGAAAAAAAATTAAAAGTGATCTTTTAAAATATTATATTCCTGCACAAATATCTGGTTGTTTATTTGGAGTAATGTTAGCTAATGTTTTTTTTGAACACGCTCTTTTAGAGTTATCAACTAAAAATAGAGATGGATTGCATATATTTTTTTCAGAAATTGTTGCTACCTTTGGCCTGATATTTGTTATTTTTGCAACTTTAAAGGATGGAAAAATAATAGTAGCCATTAGCGTAGCAACATATATTTCTGCAGGTTATTGGTTTACTTCTTCAACATCTTTTGCAAATCCAGCTGTATCTATAGCTAGAACATTTACTGATTCTTTTACTGGAATTAATTATCTTAATACACCAACCTATATTTTAGCTGAATTTATTGGATTAATTTTAGCAGCGTATATTCTTAAAATTATCTATAAATAACACAACTTATATATGTAAATTATATTAAAATTTTATTTACATAATTTTAAAATATTATATTTAAATCGAATCCGCATAAGGTTTCTCAAAATAAAATAATTCACTTATAGACTTCTCTTTAACTTATACTAAAGATTGATGAATCTTCTCTTTGATTCTCAAATAAATAAATTTATTTGTAGAATTTTTTACCTTTAATGAATATTTACTTTCTCAAGTCATGAAACGGAACCGAAAACAATAATATATAGGAGAAAAAATGGATATGACTTTAGTATACACAGTTATAGGGTTTGCCCTAGCTGGATATAGCGTAATCGCTAATGACTCAATTCAAACACTTGGTACCTTTATAGCCTCAAAAAAGAAGTGGTTTAAATGGTATATACTAGCTGGATCAGCATCTGCTGTTATGATTTTAGCGTTAGCTTGGGGATGGTATGCGTATGATGGTGATATTTCTTACGGAAGATTAACTAGAATACCTTATCAAGAGATTCAATGGTATCATGCAGTAGCACCTGCGATACTGTTATTATTAACAAGAATTGGAATACCGGTATCAACAACCTTTTTGGTTCTTTCAGCATTTGCTTCAACAGTTGTGTTAGAAAAAATGTTGTTAAAAAGCGTTGTAGGTTATGGATTAGCAGCAATGGTTGCTTATATAGCCTGGATAGCAGTATCAAAGTTCATTAATGAAAAATTTGATGAAGTAGACGATAAATGGAGAGGATTTTGGAGAAACTCTGTTTGGATTTCATCAGGTTGGTTATGGTGGGTTTGGTTATCTCACGATGTAGCTAACATTGCAGTATATCTGCCTAGGCAATTAGATTTATCATTACTTTTAATTGTAATGGCTTATTTTACTTCTTTGTTATTTTACATTTTCTACATTCAAGGTGGACCAATTCAAAAAGTTGTTCTTGAAAAAACAGGAACAAGATATGCAAGATCAGCTACAATTATTAATGTTATTTATGCTGCTGTTTTATTCTACTTTAAAGAGCTTAATGATTTACCAATGTCAACAACATGGGTGTTCGTTGGGTTATTGTGTGGTAGAGAACTTGCAATATCAACCATGAATAAAGACTATAAATTTAAGTATGTCTTTCCTCTTATTGGTAAAGACTTTCTTAAAATGATTTTTGGATTAAGTGTTTCAGTAGGTATCGTTTTAGCGATCCACTACATTATTATCCCAAATAACTGGTTTTAAATAAATCTTTATGGTCGTATTATATTATTTAACACGGCCATACACATCCTGATATCTAACAATATCACTTTCTTTCAAAATTGAGCCAATTTGAGCTTCAAAAATTTTAACAGGTTTTTTTCCTGGATTTTGAACTCTATGAATGGCCTCTAAAGGAATGAATATATGTTCTCCAGGTTTTTTAGTTATAATATTTTTATTAAGGGTTATTTTGGCATTTCCTTGAGTGACTAACCAATGTTCAGCTCTATGATGATGTTTTTGTAAACTCAGGATGCCTTTTGGTTTTACATGTAGTTCTTTTATTAAAAACTCTTTTCCTTCAAATAAATTAGTGTATCTACCCCATGGACGGTAATATACGTTTTTTTTCTTAATATATTTATTTTTATTTTTGTCATACATTTTCAGTATTTCTTTCCAACTACCAAGATCTGACCAAGGAATATCTAATTTGATAGCGTTAATTTGTTTAGTTTTTTCTAAAATTGCATAATCAAAAGATTTAGCAGTCGCTTTTATAAATGAATGTTTATTTAGATAATATGTGTTTGCCTTATATTTTGCTTTGCTAACTGCATTTAAACAATTTCTGTAAATTTTAGGCTGATATTTTTTAAAGTTATTAACTATGGAATCTTTTCGAAGATAAAACATTCCTGAATTCCAATAACCTTTTTTCTTTATAATTTGTTTTGCTTTAGATTCTTTTGGTTTTTCAATAAATCTTGTTACTTTATTAATATTCCCTTTAATTTTTTTTGTTAAAAAATAACCATATTCACTAGATGGTGAGGTTGGTTTTATCCCAAATATAAATATATTTTCTTTATTAAGATTTGATTTATTTTTATTAATTGCCTTATTAAAAATACTCATTTTTTCAATTAAATGGTCTGCTGTAAAAAACATTAAAGGTTGATTGTCGGGTATATCTTTAATTAAAGCCGTGCTTAATATAGCTGGTGCAGTATTTCTTTTTGCTGGTTCTAGAACAATTTTATATTTACTTATTTTAAGTTTTTTAAGATGTTGTTTTACTTGTTTAAGATATTTTTTGTTTGTACTTATAACTGGAGCATCAAATATTGATGCTTTTGTTCTATCAAGTGTTTTACCAAGCAAAGTCCAATTACCAAAATCTATGAACTGTTTAGGTTGATGATTTTTAGCAGTTGGCCAAAGTCGAGTTCCAGCACCTCCACATAAAATAACTGGACGAATTTTCATTAAATCTCTGAATAATCCTTAACTTCTTTTTTCTTACCAGGGTGTGTTGGTGCTCCTAGATATGCTGGTCCAACTGTTTGTGCATATTTCCATAAAGTACCAGATCCAAAATCTGATTTTCTAGCTTTCCATTTTCTTTTTCTTGCAGCCATTTCTTTTTTAGAAAGCCTTACATTAATAGTTCCTCTTTTTGCATCGATATCAATTATATCTCCTGTGCGTAAAAGGCCTATAGGACCCCCTAGAGCGGCCTCAGGGCCCACGTGACCGACACAAAAGCCTCTTGTAGCGCCAGAGAACCTACCATCAGTTATAAGGGCTACTTTCTCACCTTTTCCTTGTCCGTAGATTGCACCAGTTGTTGATAACATTTCTCTCATACCTGGACCTCCAACGGGTCCTTCGTATCTAATTATAATTACATCACCATCATTATACTTTCTACTTTGAACAGCTTTCATTGCGCTTTCTTCATTATCAAAGCATCTTGCTTTTCCAGTAAATTGCAATTTCTTAAGTCCGGCAACTTTAACAATTGCACCTTCTGGAGCTAAATTTCCTTTTAATCCAACAACACCTCCTGTTGGTGATAATGGATTTTTATAAGATCTCATTACTTTTTGTTTTGGATTAAATTTAATACCTTTTAAATTTTCCTTCATAGTTTTTCCAGTAACAGTCATACAATCACCATGAATATATCCACCTTCATATAAGGTTTTTAATAACATTGGAACACCACCTGCTAACCACATATCTTTAGCAACATATTTTCCGCCTGGTTTTAAATCTGCAAGATAAGGTGTTCTTTTGAAAATTTTAGCAACGTCCATTAAGTCAAATTTAATTCCTGCTTCATTTGCAATAGCTGGTAAATGTAAACCTGCATTTGTAGATCCACCAGTTGCAGCAACAACTGTTGCAGCATTTTCTAAAGCTTTTTTTGTTACAATATCTCTTGGTTTAATTCCTTTTTTTAAAAGGTTCATAACCATTTTACCGCTAGCTTTTGCGTATTTATCTCTTTCTTCATATGGAGCAGGTGTTCCAGCAGAATAAGGTAAAGCTAATCCAATAGCTTCAGATACACATGCCATTGTGTTTGCTGTAAATTGTCCTCCACAAGCACCCGCACTTGGGCAAGCAATTAATTCTAATTTTCTAAGTTCTGCAGCTGACATTTGACCAGAAGAATGTTTTCCAACCGCTTCAAATACATCTACTACTGTTACGTCTTTACCTTTATATCTACCTGGTAGAATTGACCCACCATATATAAATACACTTGGTACATTTAATCTAACCATCGACATCATTAGACCTGGTAAAGATTTATCACACCCAGCTATACCAACTAATGCATCATAACAATGGCCTCTAACTGTAAGTTCAGCTGAATCTGCTATTACTTCTCTAGATATCAATGAAGACTTCATCCCTTCATGACCCATCGCAATACCATCAGTGACGGTAATTGTACAAAATTCTCTTGGAGTTCCACCATTAGCTCTAACACCTTTTTTAACTGATTGAGCTTGTCTCATAAGCGCAATATTACATGGGGCTGCTTCATTCCATGTAGAAACCACGCCAATAAATGGTTTTGCTACATCTTTCTCAGTTTCTCCCATAGCATAATAAAAAGATCTATGCGGAGCTCTGTCTGCTCCTAATGATGTGTGTCTACTTGGAAGTTTCTTTTTGTTAAATTTAGCCATTATATACCCTTAATTGTTACTGATATTTTCTCAATATCATTCTTTAAATTATTATAATTATTTTTTTCTTGTTCAACAATCTCTTTTGGAGCGCGGTCAATAAAACTTTTATTCTCTAATCTTTTAGAAATATTATTCATCTCTTGCTCTAATTTACTTTGTTTATTTATTAAATTTTCTTTTATTAATTTTAAATCAACATCTTTATCAAAATAAATCTTAAACAAATCCCCAGAAACAACCATTGTTGCAGCTGGTTTATCTAAATCCTTATCCAATATGCTATTAATTCTGCCTAGTTTTTTCAGAATAATTTCATTTGTATTAATAAAGACTTTTTGATTTTTATTAATATTACTTATCGATACATCAATAAATGAGCCTGGACTTACATTTAACTCATTTTTAAATGATCTAATTTCTGAAATAATGTTGATGATATTCTCAACCTGTTCAATACTGCTATCCTTATTTACCTCACCAGATAACCAATTTTTAAGCATCAAATAATCATTACCATCATTATCAAATTTGTTTTTTAGCCAAATTTCTTCAGTAACAAAAGGAATAAAAGGATGTAGTAAAATCAAAATTTGTTTGAATACAAAAGATGATACTTTTTTAACCTCTACTTTAGCTTTTTCATCATCTGAAAAGAGTATAGTTTTAGATAGTTCTAGATACCAATCACAATATGAATGCCATGCAAATTGATAAGCATTTTTGGCAGCTTCATCAAATCTATAATCTTTAAGATTTTTTTCTATTTTATTTTTAGTTTCAACAAGTTCTGAATAAATCCATTTGTTTATATTTATATTTAAACTTGGAACTTTATCTATATCTATAAAATCACATTCATTAGTAATTAAAAAATTATTAGCATTCCATAATTTGTTTAAAAAATTTCTATAGCCTTTAACTCTGTCTTCAGAAAGTTTAACATCGGTTCCTGGTGATGCCATAGATAACAAAGTAAATCTAAGTGCATCTGCACTATATTTTTCAATTAAATCTAAAGGATCAATTACATTACCTTTGGACTTGGACATTTTCTGTCCCTTCTCGTCTTTAACTAATGCATGAACATAAATATCTTTAAATGGTTCTTTATTTAAAAATTCTGTGCCAAACATAATCATTCTAGCAACCCAGAAAAATATAATATCAAAACCTGTAACCAATACTGATGTTGGATAAAATTTATCTAAATATTTATTATCATCAGGCCAACCAAGTGTAGCAAAAGGCCATAAGCCAGAGGAGAACCATGTATCTAAAACATCTGGATCACGATTTAATCCTACATCTTTACCATAATGTCTTTTAGCTTGCTGTTTTGCATCATCTTCATTTTCTGCAACAAAAATTTTTTCATCAGGACCATACCAAGCAGGTATTTGATGTCCCCACCAAAGTTGTCTTGAAATACACCATGGCTCAATATTATTCATCCATTGAAAATAAGTTTTTGACCAATTCTCAGGAAAGAAATTTGTCTTTTTTGAATTAACAACTTCTTTAGCTTTAACAGATAATTTACCTGCATCAGCAAACCATTGTTCTGTTAGGAAAGGTTCAATTATTGAATTGGATCTATCTCCATAAGGAACTTTATTTTTAATATTCTCTTCTTTTACAAAAAATTCTTTTTCTTTAAGTTCTTTTAAAATTTTTTTTCTTGCTTCAGACCTATCAAGACCTATGTAAGTTTGTGGAGCATTTTCATTTATTTTACCTGCGTCAGTAAAAATATTTATGATTTCAAGTTTGTTTCTTTGCCCAACTTCATAGTCATTAAAATCATGAGCTGGAGTTATTTTTAATGCTCCAGTTCCCTGTTCAGGATCCGCATAATCATCTTCAATAATTTTTATCTTTCTTCCAACAATTGGAATAGTAACTGTTTTTCCAACAAAGGTTTTAAATCGGTCATCTTTTGGGTTAACAGCAATGGCGGTATCACCAAGCATTGTTTCAGGTCTTGTTGTTGCAATTGTAATAAATTCTTCAGTCCCATTTATTGGATATCTAATGTAATAAATTTTAGAATTTACCTCTCTTTGATCTACTTCTAGGTCTGAAATAGCTGTTTTTAAAACTGTATCCCAATTAACTAATTTTTTATCTTTATAGATTAGACCTTTGTTGTAAAGATCTACAAAAACCTTAATTACTGATTTAGATAAATTTTCATCCATAGTAAAAGCATTTCTTGACCAATCACAGGAGCAACCAAGTTTTTTTAATTGATTAATTATTATATCTCCATATTGCTCTTTCCATTCCCAGACCTTTTCGATGAATTTTTCTCTTCCAATTTCATTTTTGTTAATTTTTTCAGAAGTTAATTTTTTTTCTACTAAAGCTTGGGTAGCTATACCTGCGTGATCTGTACCTGGTTGCCATAATGTTTCAAAATTATTCATCCTATGATAACGAACTAATAAATCTTGAATAGAATTATTGAGTGCATGACCCATATGTAAACTACCAGTTACATTTGGTGGTGGAATTACAATTGAGAATTTTTTTGAATTTTCCTTTGGTTTAAAAAGACCATTTTTTTCCCAATACGAATAAATTCTAGTTTCTACATCAGAATGTATATATTTATCACTACTCATTGATGTTAAAGTTTATAATTTAATAATCTAAATTAACAATAATCAATTTGGATCGTTATTTAATAGACTAATAGAAAAAATTTAATATAAAAAGGCATCTGTAGCTATTAACTAAAAATAAGATGGCAACGTGGCGGAATGGTTACGCAGAGGATTGCAAATCCTTGTATCCCGGTTCGATTCCGGGCGTTGCCTCCAAAAAAAATCTTGTTTTAGTTATAAAAAAAAGTAAGTTGGCTTTTTTACATTCCTCGGTAGCTCAGTTGGTAGAGCAGTTGACTGTTAATCAATTGGTCGCAGGTTCGAGTCCTGCCCGAGGAGCCAGAAAAATCAAATAGTTATAAAAAAAAATTAATATGGGGTCAGAGACAAATTAATTTTAAACTGCTTTTGAAATATTAGATCCTGATATTTGTAAAGATTTATTAAATTTCAGTTTTTGATCAGCATTAAGTTCTGAATATAATTTTACTAAAAAATTATAATTAACATTCATGTGACCCTCTTGAGATCTTTCTAAATTTATTAAGTATTCTGAAAAATCTTCAAAAAAATAATTAATTGGTACTTTTAAGTAATTAGAAAGTTGTAGTAATCTAATTGAACTTACACCATTAGTACCTTTTTCATATTTTTGTATTTGTTGAAATGTAACGTTTATAGCTTTCGCCACTTTAGTCTGCGTTAAACCCAAAGCTAATCTTCTTAGCTTAAGCTTATTGCCTAAGTGTTTATTGAAATTATCTTCCATTAAGACCCCTCTTAATTAAATTTTAAAATACCATTGAACATATTTATTAATGTTACTGCAATAGAAAAATTTATTATTTTTTGCAAGAAATTTAGAAAAACCCAAACATTGTCAAGCATTAGTTGGATGCAAAATAAACATATTTAGATTGTGTAATTTAGAATTATCTCTAAATTATTATATATTTTTTATAATATTTGACTTAAAAACAGCTTAGTCCTATCGCTCTTAGGGTTAGCAAAAAACTCTTTAGTTTCAGCTCTTTCAACAATCATTCCTTCATCCATAAAAATAACTTCATCGGCTACCTCTTTAGCAAATCCCATCTCATGTGTTACAACTATCATTGTCATTCCTTGATTTGCTAAATCTACCATTACATCCAAAACTTCTTTAATCATCTCTGGATCAAGAGCTGATGTAGGTTCATCAAATAACATTATCTTTGGCTCCATACAAAGTGCTCTAGCAATTGCAACCCTTTGTTGTTGACCACCTGACAATTGACCTGGAAATTTTTGTGCTTGATCAAGTATTTGAACTCTTTCTAAATGTTTTAAAGCTAATTCTTCTGCTTCTTTTTTTGGCATTTTCTTTACCCAAATCGGTGCAAGCGTACAATTATCTACAATTGATAAATGTGGAAATAAGTTAAACTGTTGAAATACCATTCCAACTTCCGCTCTAATTTGCTCAATATTTTTTGTATCTTCCGTCAATGTGTTTCCATCAACGATAATATCGCCTTGCTGATGTTCTTCTAACCTATTTATACATCTAATTAATGTAGATTTACCAGATCCTGAAGGGCCACAAACAACAATTTTTTCTTTTGCTTTAACCTCTAGATTAATATCTTTTAAAACTTGAAAATCACCAAACCATTTATTCATATTTTTTATTTGAATAATACTGTCAGACATAATTTATCGTTCTGTTTTATATTTCTGTTCTAGATTATAGCTATACTTACTCATTGCATAACAAATAATCCAGAAAATTATTGCAGCAAATACATAGCCTTCCATTGCAAATCCTAACCATTTAGGATTGGTTTTTGCTAAATTTAACATTCCTACTATTTCTAAAAGACCAACCACAAATATTAGAGGTGTATCTTTTACCAAAGCCAAAAATGTATTAGCAATCCCTGGAATAACAAGTTTTAAAGCTTGGGGTAAAATTACAAATATATGCATTCGCCAATAACCCATTCCAAGTGATTTTGCAGCCTCATATTGGCCACGTGGCAGAGCTTGTAAACCACCTCTAATAACTTCTGCAACATAAGCGGCTTCAAATAATGAAATAGCTATTATGCATCTGACTAATTTATCTATAAAAAAATCTGCAGGCAAAAACATTGGAAACATCACTGCAGACATAAATAAAACTGTAATTAATGGAACCCCTCTCCAAAATTCAATAAAACCAATCGATATATATCTTATTAATGGAAAATCTGATCTTCTACCTAAAGCAAATGCCATTCCAATTGGAAAACAGAAAATTAAACAGAAAAATGAAATTATAAATGTCAATGATAATCCTCCCCAAGCTCCAGTCTCAACCCAATTTAATCCTTCTAATTTACCTAGTTCAATCAATTCCTCATAAAAAACAAAATATTTTAAAACTATATACAAAGTAATAGGTACAAATATAAAATAATAAAATTTAAATTTACTTGGAATAAAAAAACCAATAATTATAGAAATTACTGCTGCAATTATTCCATAAGAGAAATCAAAAAAAATAGGACCACCTGATATAAAAAAGAAAATAAATAAAAATGCAATAAAAGGATAAATTATAACGTAATATAAAGTTAAATATTTTTTATACTTTTCTGTTGCAAAATATCCAACGGAACCTAAAAGAGTTAACGCTATAAAAGATAAATTTATTCTCCATTGCTCAGCATTAGGATACATTCCATACATAAATCTTCTAAACCAGACTTTGATATAAGTCCAACAAGCTCCTGTACCAGAACAAACATCTTTACTATCTCCAGCAAAACTTGCATCGACAACAAACCAACTTAAAATTGGCGGTGTTGCTTTAATAATTATAAAAATGATTAATAGCGATAAAATTGCATTAAAATTATTTGTATTTATGTTTTTATTTACTTGGTCTAAAAACTTATAACCACTGTGCTCAATTCTTATAAAATATAATCCTATAAATCC
Organism: uncultured Pelagibacteraceae bacterium; assembly: GCA_902624585.1. Taxonomy (GTDB): domain Bacteria; phylum Pseudomonadota; class Alphaproteobacteria; order Pelagibacterales; family Pelagibacteraceae; genus Pelagibacter. The sequence goes on from CACNXU010000002.1 coordinate 55,859, forward strand.
TAATATAATTGGAATTATAAAACTTAAAGATGAGGGTAAAAATCCTGTTATATTTAAACTAAAAAATGAATTAAGAAAAACATCTATAACACTAATAACAAATAAAAATGAACCAATATATAAAAAGGTAGTCAAATTATCTTTATCTGGTTTTAAAAAATTAATTTTTGACATTTATTTTTCCTTAATAGCAATTTTTTTATTATACCAATTCATTAAAATAGAAATTGAAATACTTAAGCTTAAATAAGTAAGCATCGTAATTGATACTATTTCAATTGCTTTACCTGTTTGCATAAGCGCCGTGCCAGCAAAAACTAATACTAAATCGGGGTAAGCTATAGCAGCTGCTAAAGAAGAATTTTTAGTTAAATTTAAATATTGATTGGTTGTTGGTGGAATAATAATTCTTAAAGCTTGTGGCATCACAACCAACTTTAAAACTTGGTTAGGATTTAAACCAATTGATGCAGCGGCTTCTTTTTGACCTTTTCCTACTCCTTGGATTCCAGCTCTAACACACTCAGCTATAAAAGTGGCTGTATACAATGCCAATGACAAAGTTAAAGCTATTAACTCTGGAGGCAAGCTTACACCACCTTCATATATAAATGAGGTTGTTGCTAATTGTTTTAATTTTGGTATTTCAAAAGATAGGCTAACACCTCCTATTAAAAAGCTTAATAATGGTAAAATAAAAATTAAACCTATAGCTATCCAAAAAACTGGTAGCTGCTTTCCTTGTGTCTCCTGAACCTTTCGGGCATGAATTCTTATTACAACAATCGCAATAATTGCAGCAATTAATGAATATAAAAACACATTTAAATTTTCCCAAATAAACGCTGGAACATATAAACCTTTTATTGTTAAATAAAAAACACCCAAAATTGCATCCGCATCCTGAGGTAATGGTAGTGCCCTTAAAGCAGCAAAATACCAAAAAAATATTTGTAAAAGTAATGGTATATTTCTAAAAAATTCTACATAGAAAGCCGCAAATTGATTTATTAAATAGTTTGGAGATAATCTTGCTACACCAACTATAACACCTAAAATTGTTGCAAAAATAATTCCAATTACAGAAACTAAAATAGTATTAAGTAATCCTACCAGGTATGCTCTGAAATAAGAGTGCGATCCATCATATTCAATAAGAGAAAACTGAACGTCAAATGAAGACTCTTGTGAAAGAAACCCATAACCAAAATCAATACCTCTATTCTCCATATTGATTTGGGCGTTATATGTAAAAAAACCAAAAACCAACACTACAACTAAAACGGTAATTAATTGGGGAATGATTTTTTGTAATTTAAGGTTCATTTGAACGCTTATAAAAAAAAGGGCTAGAAAAATCTAGCCCTTTTTAATTAGTTATATATGCAATTATCTTGCAGGTGGTACATAAAGAATTCCACCTTTAGTCCATAATTCATTTGGACCTCTGTCAGGTAAAATTCCAGTGTCAGCTATATTTCTTTTATAGCTTTCACCATAGTTACCAACTTGCTTAATAATTCTTAAGCTCCACTCATTGTCTAAGCCAAAAGCAGCACCTAATTCACCTTCAGCACCAACTAGTCTTTTTACTGCTGGATTATCTGAAGTTTTCATTGAGTCTGCATTTGCAGAAGTAATTCCATACTCCTCTGCTTCGATCATAGCGTTTAAAGACCACCTAACGATATCTTCCCAAACAGAGTCACCTTGTCTTACAACTGGTCCTAGAGGCTCTTTAGACACCGTTTCAGGTAACACAATGTGTTCATCTGGATTAGACATTTTAGTTCTTTGTGCAGCAAGACCTGATTTATCAGTAGTGTAAGTATCACATCTACCAGCATCATAAGCAGCTACAACTTCATCAGCTTTTTCAAAAGCAACTGGCTCATAAGAAATTCCTTTAGAGTTAAAGAAGTCTCTCATGTTTAACTCAGTTGTTGTACCAATATTAGTACAAGCTGAGATACCATCTTTGAATTGGCTCGTTGAAGTAATACCAGAACTTTTTCTAACCATGAAACCTTGACCATCGTAGAAGTTTACTCCAACGAAAGTAAGTCCGATATCAGCATCCCTTGAAAGAGTCCAAGTTGTGTTTCTTGACAAGATATCGATCTCACCAGAAGTTAAAGCTGTAAATCTTTCTTTAGCACTTAATGGTGTAAACTTAACTTTGTTTGCATCACCTAGTACTGCAGCAGCTACAGCTCGACATACATCAACATCAATACCAGTCCAATTTCCAGCAGCATCAGCATTAGAAAATCCTGGAAGACCTTGAGATACTCCACATCTTACAAAACCCTTCTTTTGAGTGTTTTTAAGTGTTTTAGATTTTTTAGCAGCCATAGTTTCTGTTGTAAAAGTAAACAACACTGCAACCATAGCAACTAAAGAAGTTAATTGTTTTAAGTATTTAAACATTATTCTTCCTTTATGTTATTTTTATTTGTTAACAAATAATTCAAAATTACTTTTGAATATTTACAATTTAAACATGTAAGAAAATACTGTTCAAGAAAAATTAATTTAAAATCAATTTATATATAAAATGACGTCAAGCTTAATTTTAAATAATTAGTTGTTAAATAAGTAAGAAATGGCGCGCCCTGGAGGATTCGAACCTCCGACCCTCGGTTTAGAAAACCGATGCTCTATCCAGCTGAGCTAAGGGCGCAAAATTAATGAATATATATTACTTAATTACTATTTAAAAAGAAATTTTTTAGCTATTAATAATAAAGATAAAAGTTCAACTCTCCCGATTATCATAAAAAATATAAGAAAATATTTAGTAAAAAAGTGTAAATTTTGAAAATCAAAGTCAGATACTCCATATGCTGTTGAATTAACTGTATTCATTAACGTTAATACAGCTAGTTTAAAGGAATATTCAAATTGAATATTAGATAATGACAATAAAGTAACTAAGGAAAAAAGAGAAATAACGAAAATTATTATTGTTAAAAAATATTTATTTATATCGTTAGTAACAAAATTAATCTTAGAAAAAGCAAGTTTATTCATAAATACATTTTTTGGCTTACTAAAAGAAAGAATTTGATTAATAGAATATTTGGTCAAAGAATATATCTTTAAAAATCTTAAACCTGAGCT
>CACNXU010000003.1 GCA_902624585.1 uncultured Pelagibacteraceae bacterium
AAAATGTATTAGCATGACTCTTTCCTGTGGAAAAGAAAATATTTATTAAAGCAAGAAATAAAAAAAAATTATATAAAAACTTTAAATTACTGAGTTGAGAAATTAATTTCATAAAACATATTAATGAATAAAAAAAAATTTACCTATAAAAAAAGTGGAGTTAATATTGGTGCTGCTGACAGATTTATTGATTTCATTTCTACAGTTTCAACAAAAAAAAGAGGCAAAAAAAAGTTTTCTAATATAGGGGGGTTCGGCTCAATCACAAATATACCAAGCAATATTAGACAACCTAAAATCGTGGCTTGTACAGATGGTGTGGGAACTAAAATTGAAATTGCTAATACATTAAACAAATTTGATACTATTGGAATTGACTTGGTTGCTATGAGTGTAAATGATTTAATTGTTCAAGGAGCTAAACCTCTACTTTTCTTAGACTACATATCAATAAACAAAATTGATCTCAAAAAACTTAAAGCAATAATAAAAGGGATTAATCATGGCTGCAGTGAGTCAGAATGTGAGCTGGTTGGAGGAGAAACTGCTGAAATGCCTGGTACCTATGAAAAAGGAAAATTTGATATTGCTGGTTTTGCAGTTGGAGTTGTAAGTAAGAATAAAATTTTAAATAAAAAAAAAATAAAAGAAAACAATTTAATTTTAGCAGTACCGTCTAATGGTTTACATTCTAATGGGTATTCTCTTATAAGATATTTAATAAAACAAAAAAAAATAAATATTAAAAAAAATAAATTTTTAAAATCTGAGCTTTTAAAACCAACAAAAATTTATGTTAAAGAAATTATGAAATTAATTAACAATAACTTAATTAATGGCTGTGCTAATATAACTGGGGGAGGGCTATCTGATAATGTCAAAAGAATTATGCCAGATAAACTTTCTGCAAATATAAATTTAGATAAAATTAAAACTTCTAGAATATTTAGTTGGCTTAAAAATAATGGAATTTCTAATAAAGAAATGCTCAAGACATTTAATTGTGGAGTTGGTTTTTGTATTATTATTGATGGTAAAAATTTAAAAAAAATAAAGAATTTTTTTTCGAAGGAATACAAACCATATGTAATTGGAAAAATCTCTAAAGGTAAAAACAAAGTTAAACTAAATGGTTCTATCAACTGGATACAATAGAGTTAGAACAGCTGTATTTATTTCTGGTACAGGTAGTAATTTAAAATCTCTAATTAAATTTTCTAAAAGTAAAAAATCTCCTATATCTGTTGACTTAATTGTTTCAAACAACTCTAAAGCAATAGGTTTAAATTACTCTAAAAAATTTAAAATTAAAAAAAAAGTTTTAAACTTTAAAAATAAAAAATTAAGTGAAAATAATTTAATTTTAATTTTAAAAAAGAATAAAATTGAAATGATTTGTCTTGCTGGATTTATGAAAATTTTGTCAAAAAATTTTATTAAAAAGTTTAAAGGAAAAATTTTAAATATACACCCTTCCCTACTACCTAAATATAAAGGATTAAATACTCATATGAGAGTATTAAAGAATAAAGAAAAATACTCAGGATGTACGGTTCATTTTGTAAATTCTAGATTGGACTCTGGCAAGATTATTTTACAAAAAAAAGTTAAAATTTTAAAAAATGAAACAAAAGTTTCTCTTGCTAAAAAAATTCTAGTTCAAGAGCACAAACTTTACTCGAAAGCTATAATGAAAGTTTTTAATCTTTAAAGAAAAAATCTATCTCAATTTTGGCATTTTCAACACTATCCGATCCATGGACAGAGTTTTTATCTATTGAAATTCCATATTTTTTTCTAATAGTACCTTCTTCAGCATCTTTTGGATTTGTGGCACCCATTAATTCTCGATTACCTAAGACTGCATTTTCTTTCTCAAGAACCATAACCACAATTGGGCCTGATGAGAGATAATCACATAAATCATTATAAAATGGTTTTGTTTCATGAACTTTATAAAATCTCTCTGCTTCAGATTTTTCAATTTGAATTTTTTTTTCTTTCAATATTTTAAAACTTTTACTTTTAAATATTTCTTTTATTTCATTTTCAAGGTTTCTTTCTACAGCATCTGGTTTAATGATTGATAAGGTTTGCTCTACATTACTCATAATAGTCCTCAATAAGTTTATTTAACAATCTTACTCCATAACCAGTTGCACCACCTGAATTTAGTGCTCCTCCATATTTCGAAAAAGCCATTCCAGCTATATCTAAATGGGCCCATGGAGTTTTGTTAAGAATAAATCTTTGCAAAAATTGTGCAGCAGTTGTAGATCCTGCTCCACCAACATAATTTATATTTTGCATATCTGCATTTTTAGAATTAATTAATTTATCAAAATTTTTATTTAAAGGCATTCTCCAAACTTTTTCGCTGACATTCTCCCCAGCCTTAATTAATTGACTTGATAATTTATCATCATTTGAAAATAACCCTGCATACTCAGATCCTAATGAAACAATAATTGCACCAGTTAAAGTTGCTAAATCTATAATAAATTTTGGTTTAAATTTTTCTTCTGTGTAAGAAAGTGCATCAGCAAGAACCAATCTTCCTTCGGCATCTGTATTTAATACTTCAACTGTTTTTCCACTGTACGACTTTAAAATGTCACCTGGTCTGAGTGCATTGCCACCAGGCATATTTTCTACGAGTCCAACCACACCAACTGCATTTATTTTAGCTTTTCTAAGAGCTAAGCTTTTCATTAGTCCTACTACTACAGCAGAACCAGCCATATCATATGTCATATCTTCCATAAATTTTGCAGGCTTTAAAGATATCCCTCCTGTATCAAAGCATACGCCTTTTCCAACAAAGGCTAACGGTTTTGATTTTTTTTTTAAACCATTCCATTCCATTGTAACAAGATATGATCCTCTAATACTACCCTGCCCTACACTAAGTAGAGTATTCATTCCAAGTTTTTTTAATTTTTTATCATCATACACAGTGACCTTTAATCCGTACTTTCTAAGAGAGTTTAGTCTTTTTGCGTATTCATCAGGATGCAGAATATTTCCAGGTTCTGAAACTAAATCTCTGGTATAAAAAGTTCCATTTTCTATTGATTTAAATTTAATTTGATTTTTAACAGACGGTTGATTTTTACCAATTATATTTACTGAAATATTTTTATTATTTTTTTTTGTTTTGTATTTTTCAAATGAATATGATTTTAATTTTAAACCGTGCGCAAAATAACCTGCAAAGTTTTTTTGTGTATAATTTAAAGTTTCCGAGTCTAAGATGAAGTTATTAATTTTACTATCTTTAAATTTATCATAGAAAATTCCACCTAAATTTTCTACATCAGAACTCGAGGCACTTTTTTTTAATGAAACTAATGTTATTTTTTTTTTTGAACTAATATCAAAGGTTATTATTTTACTTTTTAAATCTTTAGATTTAATAAGATCAGAAATAAGCACATAATCTGACCTTAAAATGTGTTTTTTAATGCTAGAAATATTGAACTTTTCATCAATAAATAAAACCAAATTTTGACTATTTATTTTTGATATTTTGTTTTTATAAGTAATTTGAATTGTCATAAATTTTAAATACAATCTCCACGAGATAATGTTATATAGTTATAAAAATCGCATTTTTCAATGAAAAAAATTTTATTTAGAAAATTATTGTATGATTATTTAACCTTTCTTTTTCTATCGTTGATAAGTACGGGAGTTGTAATTTGGGTTTTTCAGTCGGTTAATTATCTAGATATAATGATAGAGGACGGAAGAGATTATTTAGTTTATCTAAATTTTTCTCTTTTAAATTTTCCAAAAATATTGAGCAAAATATTCCCATTTGTATTATTTTTCACGATTTTTTACGTAACCACAAAATATGAACTAAGTAATGAATTAATGATTTTCTGGAATTTTGGAGTTCACAAAATAGAAATAATTAATTTTATATTTAAAACTTCAATTTTTTTAATGATAATTCAAATTTTTTTGAGCTCAATAATAGTCCCAAAATCTCAGGATCTAGCTAGATCATTTTTGAGAAATTCAAATATAAATTTTTTAGGAAGTTTTGTTAAACCACAAAAGTTTAATGATACAATAAAAGGGGTAACAATTTATGCAAATAAAAAAGATAAAAATGGTAATTTAGAAAATTTATATTTAAAAAGAGAAATTAATAATAATGAATTTCAAATAACATATGCAAAAAAAGGAGAATTTAAGGAAATAAAAAATTCTCAAATATTGGTTCTTTACAAAGGTTCTACTATCACATCTAAAAATAATAAAATAACAAATATATCGTTTTCAAAATCTGATTTTTCTCTATTTGATTTAAAATCAAATACAACCACTTATATAAAAACTCAAGAAATCTCATCTTTGAAACTCATTGAGTGTATAAATAGTTTTTATAAATTTAATAAAAAAATATTTGAAAAAGTTACAAACAAAATTGAAAATTGTACTACTGAAAATATAAATAATATTTTTAAAGAGTTGTATAAAAGGTTCATTATTCCTTTTTATATTCCAATATTATCTTTGTTGCCTTTTCTAATAATTATAATCTCTAAAGAAAATGCTAGCTATCAAAAATTGAGATTTTCAACATTCTTAATTGGCATTAGTATTATTATTTTTTCTGAAACTACTATCAGATTTATATCTAGTTCTACTTTGCAAAATATAAGCTTAATTTTAATTCCTCTACTATTATTTATACTTTTATATTTATCATTATTTTATAAATTCAGAACAAATTTAAAAAGTATTTAGAAAATGAAAGTTTATATTAAATTTATTTCCTCTGTTTACTTTAAATCTTTATTCTTTGTTTTTTTTATAATTACAAGTTTGGTATTTATCTTGAATTTACTTACTGAATTAGAATTTTTTAAGGATGAAAACGTAAAAATTAGTTTTACACTTTTTTTATCATTACTAAATGCACCTTCATTAATTTTTGAAATATTTCCTTTTATAATATTAATTTCTGTTCAGCTTTTCTTTATAAAATTTTTTGAAAATAAAGAGCTTGATATTTTTAAATACTCTGGATTAAAAAATTCAAGTATTTTATTAATTCTTAGCGCTTTATCTTTGATTACTGGTATTTTTTTAATTTCTATTTTTTATAACTTATCTTCTAACTTAAAAAACATTTATCTAGAATTGAAATCGAATTACACAACAGATGGTAAATATCTAGCCGTAGTTACAAAAAATGGCCTATGGATAAAAGATAAAGTGGATAATAAAATAATTATAACTAATTCCTCGTCTATAGAAAATAAATATTTGATTAATAATTTTATTACCGAATTTAATGAAGATTTTAGTGTAATAAGAAACATACAAAGTGATAAAATTGATATAACTGACAAAGAGTGGAAAATTTTTAATGCTAAAGTATATCAGCAAAACGATTATAAAAAAATTTCTAATATTAAAATAAATACAAATTTTAATTCTGAAAGAATACAAACATTATACTCTAATCTGTCCGCTTTAACTTTTATTGAGCTTTATGAATTAAGAAAGAATTATAAAAAATTAAATTATTCAATTACAGATTTAGATTTACACATATTAAAAATTTTATCAAACCCTATATATTTGTTATTAATTACAATTTTTACATCTTTAATCATGCTCAGAATTAAACAAATAAAAAGTGCTACATTCAAAATTTCAATTGGGTTATTTTTCTCTGTGATTATTTACTATTTTAATAACTTTTCATATGTACTTGGTAGTACAGAAAGAATTTCCTTATTAATATCAGTTTTTTTTCCATTATTAATTTTAATTAGTATAAATAGTTTTCTACTGCAAAATGTGAATGATAAATAACATGTATAAAATTATTTATTTAATATTTTTTTATTTTATTTTTCTTAATGCTAATAGTGCTCAGAACTTTAATTTTAATATAACAGAAGTTCAAATACTTGAAGATGGAAATAAATTTATTGGTTCAAAAAGGGGTACAATCACATCTGATAATGGAATCATAATAGATGCAGATGAATTTGAATATAATAAGAATCTGAATATTTTAAACGCAAGTGGTAAGGTTAAAATAACAGATACTATCAATAAATATATAATTTATTCAAATAAAGTAATTTTTGAAAAAAATAAAAATATTATTTATACAAAAAATAACTCAAAAGGCATTAGTCTAATAGATAAAATCGAGATAAGTGCAAATGACTTCGAGTATGATATAAATAAAAATATTATTATTGCAAAAGAACAAGTAAATTTTATCAATAATTTAAAGGACTATAATATTGAGACAGAATTTTTAACTTATTTTATTAATGAGGGTAAAATTTCCTCAAAAGGAAAAACATCTGCATTAATAAATTCAAAATATAATTTTATTTCTGATGATGTTATTTTTTTGAAAAATTCCATGGAATTATTTTCAAAAAAAGCTACCACCGTTACTGATCAATCTAATTTATATAGACTTTCAAAGTTTAGATATTTAATAAATGAAGAAGAACTTAGAGGTGAAAAAATAATTATAAATTCGAATTATAATTTACCCAAAAGCGATAAATTTTACTTTTCAAGTGGTATTATAAATCTTAAGAAACAAAGTTTTATAGCGAAAGATATTAAAATAAATTTACATAAAGACATATTTGATAATTCAGAAAACGACCCAAGATTACAAGGAGTCTCATTATTACAAAATGATAATATAACCATTGTAAATAAAGGAATTTTTACAAGCTGCAAACAAAATGATGACTGTCCACCTTGGTCTATAGAAGCTAATCAAATCGTACATGATAAAAATAAAAAACAATTAAATTATAAAAATGCTTATTTAAAACTATACGATTTTCCAATCTTGTATTTCCCAAAGTTTTTTCATCCAGACCCAACAGTAAAAAGACAGTCTGGGCTTCTCAAACCAGTTCTTAATAATTCTAATTTATTAGGAAATTCTCTGACAATGCCTTACTTCCATGTTATTTCCGATGAAAGTGATCTTACTATCGGCCCGTCGTTTTTTGATGGAAAAGTTAAAATGATTCAGAATGAATTTAGAAAAATAGGAAAAAATTTTAATATAATTACAAACTTTGGTCACGCCAGAGATTACAAATCATCGACTTTAAATAAGGAGCAAAATACGAGCTATTTATTTGCAGATTTAGATTTTGATTTAAGTTTAGATACGTTTGAAACAAGCAAAATAGATATAAATTTTGAAAAAATAACTAATGATACTTTTTTAAAAATATTTAATAGTAATTTGAACGAAGATGTAACTTCATTAAAGCCAGAAAATACTGATAAACTATTCAGTGAAGTTAAGGTTTTATTAGAAAAAGAAAATAGTAATTTAATTACAGGTTTTCAATCTTTTGAGAATTTACAATTAGAAAATAATGATAGATACCAATATATACTTCCTTATTATGATTATAATCAAAATTTATTTTCAAATTTTGACAAAGGCTCTATAACATTTAGTTCTAGTGGAAGTAATGATTTAAGTGAAACAAATAAGTTAAAATCAAAAATAATTAATAATTTTTCATTTTCAAGTATAGATTATATTTCTAAAAATGGATTTAAAAATAACTTAAATGTTAATTTAAAAAATCTTAATTCAATTGGAAAAAATATTTCTGATTATAAGTCAAGTCCCCAGGTTGAATTTTCTTCGATATTTGAACTGCAAAGTACTCTACCACTAAAGAAACAAACATTAAATTATCTAAATTATTTTACACCAAAAATATCTTTAAGAGTAAATCCTAGCGATATGAAAAACCACCAGTCGACTAAAAGAACAATAAATAATGAAAATATATTCTCTATTAACAGATTGGGGTTAGATGACTCTTTTGAAAGTGGAAAATCTTTAACGATGGGTTTTGACTATAAAAAAGAGACTTTGAATGATGTGAACAAATACTTTGAAATTAAATTAGCAACTGTATTTAGAGATAAAGAAGAAAATTTTATGCCAATTAATACAACTTTAAATAAAAAAACATCAAATATATTTGGCTCAATAACAAATAATTTCTCTAAAAACTTTAATCTAAATTATAATTTTGCTGTGGATAATAATTTAGATGAAATAGACTACAATGATATTAATACAACAATATCTATAAATAATTTTGTAAGTACATTCCATTACATAAAAGAAATAGATGATATGGGTAATCAAAACTTTATTAAAAATAACACATCTTTTGAAATAGATGAAAATAATTATTTTAAATTCAATACAAGAAGGAATCGAAAGATTAATTTGACTGAGTATTATGATTTAGTCTATGAATATAAAAATGATTGTTTGACAGCTGGAATCAAATATAAGAAAACATATTATGAAGATAGGGATTTAAAACCATCTGAGGACTTAATGTTTACAATAACTCTCTTTCCAATTACATCTTTTGAACAAAAAATAGATCAATAGTTATGTTAAATAACATCAATTTCAAAGCTTTAATTATTATATATTTCACCTTATTTTTTTCGGTGAATGCATATGAAAATAAAATACTTTTTAAAGTAGATAATCATATAATTACATCGATAGATATATTTGAGGAAATTGAGTATCTCAAAATGATGAATAAAAATCTTAAAAATTTAGAAAAACAGAAGCTTTTTGAAATTTCTAAAAATTCAATAATTAAAGAAAAAATTAAAATTATTGAACTATCAAAATATTTTGAAAAAATAGAAGTAGACGAGAAGTATCTTGAGTTATTTATTCAAAATCTTATTAAGCAATTAAACTTAAAAGATAAGAATGAATTAAAAAGTTATGTTAAAAAAAATAATATTTCATACGATACTATCAAACAAAAATTGCAAGTAGAATTGTTATGGAACCAATTAATTTTTAATAAACACTCTAAAGATGTAAAGGTTGATAAAGAAAAAATTAAAAATGAAATTAAAGTTGATACTTTTCAGGAAGAATTTTTAATTTCTGAAATTCTTTTTACATTAGAAAAAAATGAAAAATTAGAGAGTAAATATAATAAAATTAAAGAAGAGATTGCAAAAAATGATTTTAATAACGCTGCTCTATTATATAGTTTATCTACTTCCTCAAAAAATGGTGGATATGTAGGATGGATTAAATTAAGTACATTAAACAAGAAAATTAAAAAAGAGGTTATAAATACTAATATCGGAAAAATTACTAATCCTATAGTTATACCAGGAGGTTTTTTAATTATAAAAGTTGAAGATAAAAGAAAAAATAGAATTGAAATAAATTTAGAAGAGGAAATTGAAAACATTGCCAAGGAGATTGCTAATAAGCAACTGAATCAATTTTCAAACGTTTATTTTAACAAAGTTAAAAATGAAGTTAGTATAAATGAATTTTAACAATGTTATACTTATTATATCAGGTGAACCTAATAGTATCTTTTTAGAAATTTTTTTTAAAGCATTAAAAAAATCAAAAACAAAAAAACCATTAATATTAATAGCATCGCATAAACTAGTTAAATTACAAATGAATAAGCTAAAATTTAAAAAAAAAATAAATATTTTAAATACTAAGGATTTCTTCAAAATGAAACTTAATAATAATGATATTAATTTAATTGATGTAAAATATAATACAACTAAACCTTTTGAAAAAATTTCTTCTAAATCAAATCAATATATCCAAAATTGTTTTGATGTTGGTTGTAAAATTATTAAGAAATTTAATATTAAAAAATTAATTACAGGGCCAATCTCAAAAGAAAAATTTTTAAAGAAAAAATACTTAGGACTTACTGAATTTATTTCAAAAAAATTTAATATTAAAAAAAGTGCAATGCTAATTTATCATAAAAAATTATCAGTCTGTCCTGTTACAACTCATCTTCCATTAAAATCAGTTCCAAAAAAAATAAATAAAAGTTTAATTTATGAAAAAGTTAAATTAATTAATGAATTTTATAAAAATAAATTCAATATTAAACCTAAAATAGCTGTTCTTGGAATTAATCCCCATTGTGAAAGTATTTATAAAGTAAATGAGGATGAGAAGATAATTAAACCTGCAATTATAAATTTACAAAAGTATAATTATAAAATTTCTGGACCTTACTCGGCTGATACAATATTTATGAAAAATAATATTAAAAAATTTGATGTAATAATAGGAATGTATCATGATCAAGTGTTAACACCAATTAAAACTCTATTTGAATATGATGCTATTAATATTACAATTGGATTGCCTTTTATAAGAGTATCTCCAGACCATGGACCAAATGAGAAAATGCTAGGTAAAAATTTATCTGATCCCAAAAGCTTAATTCAGGCTATTAATTTTTTGGATAAACATTGATTAAAGCAAAAAAAAGTTTGGGTCAAAACTTCTTGATAGATAAAAATGTAATTAAAAAAATAGTTAATACAGTTAATATTGAAAAAAAAAATGTGCTTGAAATTGGGCCAGGAACAGGAAATCTAACTTCATATATTCTAGAAAAAAAACCAAAAAAATTTTTTGCTATAGAAAAAGATAATGAGCTTGCAATCAAACTTAAAAATAAATTTAAAAATCAAATAAATATAATTAATAATGATGTTTTGAAAATAGATGAAACAAAACTTTTTGAAGATGATGTAATAGTTTTTGGTAATTTACCTTATAATATTTCAACTGAAATACTTAATAAATGGATTATTAATTTAAAAGATAATTTTTGGTTTGAAAGTCTAATACTAATGTTTCAAAAAGAGGTAGCTAACAGGATAATTGCTGACTTTAATACTTCTAATTATGGTAGATTGTCAATTATTTGCAATTGGAAGCTCAATATTAAAAAATTATGTGATATCAAACCATCAGCTTTTTATCCAAAGCCAAAAATTGAAAGCACATTGTTATTTTTTTATCCAAAAAAAAATTTTATTAAAATTAATGATCCAAAAAATTTAGAAAAAATTACCAGAATTTTTTTTAATCAAAGAAGAAGAATGTTAAAAAAACCCTTCAATCAACTATTTAATGGAAATCAAAATATTTTAAATAATCTTAATATTGATTTAAATTTAAGACCTCAAAATCTCAGTTTAGATACATATTACAGGCTTACTTGTGAATATGAAAAACTAATTGGTTAATTTATCAACATGACTTCTTATATAATCAGGGTCATAATCTTTAGATCCGTTATTTATGACTGCATCAATAAGATTTATAATTTTTAAATAGCATTCATTTAGATCATTATTGATAACAACATAATCATAATTTATCCAATGTAATACGTCTCTTTCAAATTGATTCATTCTCTCTTTAGCTATTAATTTGTCTTTAGAATGTCTTTTAGACAATCTCTCAAATAAAACCTCTTTACTTGGAGGTAATATAAAAAAAGTAATTAACTTATAATCTAATTTTTTATTTTTTATCTGGTCAGCACCTTGCCAATCAATATCGAAGAGAACATTTTTTTTTTTATTTAATTTATCTATTACTGGTGTTCTTGTAGTGCCATAAAAATTATTGAAAACTTTTGCATATTCTAAAAATTCTTCATTTTTAATTAATCTTTTGAATTCTATCTCATCGACAAAAAAATAATCTTCATTTTGATTTTCGTTCGGTCTAGGTTGTCTTGTTGTGTGTGATATTGAAATTTCAAAATTATTTTTTTCAGATAATTTTTTAACCAAAGTAGTTTTACCTGCTCCTGAAGGAGAAGATAATATTATCATTACCCCATCTTTTTCTGATGGCATTGAAATTTTAGTTAGCTTTTCCTTCGATAAATTTAACTGCATCACCTACAGTTAAAATTTTCTCAGCTTCACTATCTGAAATCTCAGATCCAAATTCTTCCTCGAAAGCCATAACTAATTCTACAGTATCTAAGCTGTCAGCACCTAAATCGTCTATAAAACTTGACTCCTCAGTGACTTTAGCTTCATCGATACCTAAATGATCAGCTACAATTTTTTTGACTTTGCTTGAAACGTCTTCTGACATATTGATCCTTTTTGTTATAAATTCTTATTAGTTTAAAAACTTGTTTTGTCAAGCCATATACATGCCCCCGTTAACATGCAAGGTTTCACCATTTATATAATTTGATTGGCTTGAGCATAAAAAAAGTACTGCATTTGCAATATCATCCGGTTCTCCTAGACGTCCTGAGGGAATTTTTGATATTATAACTTCTTTAAATTTATCATCTAATTTTTCAGTCATTGCTGTTTTAATAAAACCAGGAGAGATGCAGTTAATATTTATATTTTTTTTTGCATATTCTATAGCTAAACTTTTAGACATAGCAATAATTCCTGCTTTAGATGCAGTGTAATTAACCTGACCTAAATTTCCTGTATGACCAACAACTGACGTAATGTTAACAATCTTACCAGATTTATTTTTTAACATTTTTTTAATTGCAGATTTGCTCATTAAAAAAGTTGATGTTAAGTTAATATCAATTACTTTTTGCCATTCCTCTAAAGTCATTCTTATTGCTAAGTTATCCTGAGTAATTCCTGCATTATTAACTATACAGTCTAAATTTCCACCAAGTTCTTTTATTGCGTTTTCTATAAATTCTTCAATTTTATCACTTTGAGAAATATCAAACTTTAATATTTTTATATTTTTATAATTATTTTTTAACTCATCAAGTTTTTCTATTCTCGTACCTGAGGCTAAAACATTTGCTCCAGCTTGATTTAATTTTTCAATTATTGAATTTCCAATTCCACCTGAAGCACCTGTAACAATAATATTTTTACCTCTTAAATCTGTCATATTTTTAAACTTTCAATATCGCTTTGGCTATTAATTGCATCTATTTTAACATCTCTATTTATCCTTTTTATCAAACCTGAAAGAACTTTCCCAGGTCCAATTTCAATAAAATGGTTTACATCATTTTCTATCATGTGAACTACACTTTCTCTCCATCTAACTCTATTTTCTATCTGCTTAATTAAGAGATCTTTAAGCTCACCTAGATCTTTAATTTCGTTAGCAGTCACATTGGAAATTAATTTATTTTGTCCTGTTTTAAAATTTATTTTATTTAACTCATTTGTCATAATTTTAGTGGCATTACTCATCAAATCACAATGAAAAGGTGCGCTAACTGGAAGTTTAACATTTTTAATTGAATTATCTTTTAAAATTTGAATTAACTTTTCTAAATCACTTATTTTTCCACTTAGAACAATTTGACCTTCTGAATTATCGTTTGCTATTTGCGCCCTTAAAATTTCTTTATTTTTTCTCAAAATCTCCTCAATTACATCAACTGTTGAGCCTAATACTGCAATCATCCCTCCTTGTCCTTTAGGTACAGAATTTTGCATAGCATCGCCTCTAATTCTTAAAATTTTTAATGTTTCTGAAAAATCTAAATATCCCGCACACGATAAAGCTGAATATTCTCCTAGAGAATGCCCTGCAAAATATTTTGCTTTATTTAAATCTAAGTTAAATTCTTTTTTTGCCAGATTGAATATTGAACAACTCAATAAATATATTGCTGGCTGTGTATTAGTTGTTAAATCAAGCTCTTCTTTTGGACCTTGTAAAATAAGCCTAGATATAGAAAAATTTAATGCATCATCTGCCTCTTGAAACAGATCTTTTACTAAATTAAATTTATCATAAAGCTCTTTTCCCATACCCACTATTTGAGATCCTTGACCTGGAAAAATTACTGAAAACATATAAAAAAAACTAATATTTTTACCTTTTTAACTATTGTAATTGAACTTTTATAATAGTATATCCTCATTTTTTATTAAAGAACTTAAATGAATTTATACGAACATACTATTATTGCTAGGCAAGATACTTCACCAAGTGAATTAAAGCAACTAACAGAAAAATATTCAAAAATTATTGAAAAAAACGATGGTGAAGTTGTTAAAACTGAAAACTGGGGATTACTAAACTTATCTTATCTTATAAAAAAGAATAAAAAAGGAAGTTACATTCACTTTAAGATTAAAGGAAAAGGAAATGTAGTTGATGAGTTGGAGAAAAATGAAGCTATTGATAAAAAATTACTAAGATATTTAACAGTTAGAGTTAAAAAGTTTGATCTCGAAACAAACTATTTTGGAAAAAAAGAAGATAATGAAAAAAAAGAGGGTACTAAAATCTAATGCCAAAAAGACAAACTGGAAATAAAAAAGGTAAGCAAAGTAACTTTGCTAAGTTAAGTATTTTTCAACCAAATAAATATAAATTCAAAAAAACTTGTCCGTTATCAGTTAAAGGGGCTCCTGAAGTGGATTACAAAAACATTAAACTTTTAAAAAAATATGTGTCTGAAAATGGTAAAATATTACCTTCTAGAATTACAAACATATCACAAAAAAAACAAAGAGAGCTCTCTCTTTCAATCAAAAGGGCAAGAAACTTAGCTTTAATATAAAATGAAAGTAATTTTATTAGAAAACGTAAAAAGAATTGGTTCTATTGGCGAGGTGATAGATGTTAAGAGGGGTTTTGCTAGAAATTTTTTAATAGCTAACAAAAAAGCACTTTATGCATCAAAAGAAAATATAAAAGAAGTTGAAAAGATAAAAAGTGATTTATCAAAAAAAGACAATGAAAAGAAAAAAGAAGCATCTCAAATTGGTGAAAAAATTAATGGTAAAGAGTATTCTGTCAAAAAATTAAGTACAGAAAATAAAGAATTATACGGTTCTGTAAAACCAACAGAAATTTCAAAGCTTCTTCATGAAGAGAATAAAATTGATATCAAGCCTTCTATGATACAGCCAGTTAAAGAAATAAAATCTTTGGGAAAATTTAAAGTTAAAATTTCTTTACACTCTGAAGTTGATGCTGAAATTACTATAAATGTTACTTCGGCTGATACAATTCAATAATTATACATTCTTTTCCCCAATACGAATTTACAATTTAATTTAATCATTTTTTATATAAATTTATCTTATGGAAAAAAATTTAAGTATAGTTAAAGATCAATTTAAAGAATTACCAAATAATATTGAAGCAGAGCAATCTGTCATAGGATCTATACTTGTAAACAATGATATTTTTGATGAAATAAATACAACAATCTCCAGTATAAATTTTTATGACCCTATGCATCAAAAAATATTTGAGGCAGTTGAAAGCCTTATCTATAAAGGTATGTTAGCTAACCCAATTACTTTAAAAAATTATTTTGAAGACGAGAAAGATGATTTAAATGTTCCTGAATACTTAGTTAAAATAACAAAGTTTTCCACTTCAGTTAGGCAGGCAATAGAATACTCAAAAATAATTTATGATATGTATGTGAGAAGAGAATTAATAAAAATTTCTGAGCAAACTATTGACAGTGCAAAAATAAATAATCTTGATACTAATGGACAATCTATAATCGAGTCTTCTGAAAGATTATTGTTTGATTTGGCAGAAAAAGGTTCTTTTAATTCTTCCTTAGTAAAATTTGATGAAGCAATGAAACAAACAATTGAAATGGCCTCAGCTGCTTATAAGAATGAAGAAGGAATTGTTGGTGTTCCAACTGGTTTAAGAGATTTAGACGACAAGCTTGGTGGTTTACATCAATCAGATTTAATTATTATTGCTGGTCGACCATCAATGGGTAAAACCTCATTGGCAACAAATATTGCATTCAACGCTGCTCAAAAACTGCAGGAGACTGGTAAGAAGTCATCTATAGCTTTCTTTTCACTAGAAATGTCATCTGAACAATTATCTACAAGAATTATTTCTGAACAAGCAAGAATTAGTTCAAATGACATTAGAAGAGGAAGAATATCTGATGATCAGTTTGATAAGTTTTTAGAAACATCAAAAAATATCTCTGAACTGCCACTTTACATAGACGAAACTCCAGCAATAAGCATTGCTGCTCTGAGTAATAGGGCAAGACGTATAAAAAGACTTTTTGGGCTTGATATGATAGTAGTTGATTATATTCAATTAATGAGAGGAACTACTTTCAATAAAGACGGTAGAGTTCAAGAAATATCTCAAATTACACAAGGACTGAAAGCAATAGCTAAAGAACTTTCTGTTCCTGTTGTGGCTCTTTCACAATTATCTAGACAAGTTGAACAAAGAGATGACCACAAACCTCAACTAGCTGATTTGAGAGAATCTGGTTCAATAGAACAAGATGCTGATGTTGTGATGTTCGTTTACAGGGAAGGATACTATTTACAGAGAAAAGAGCCTAGAGAAGCAACAGTTGAACATGCTGAGTGGCAAGCTAAAATGAATGAGGTTGCGCATTTAGCCCAGATAATAATTGGAAAACAAAGACACGGTCCTATTGGTAATGTAACTCTTGAATTTGAGGAAAGATTTACAAAATTTAAGGATACTCAAGCAAGTTAAATTCCAATATAAAGAGCTTGAATGATAGCTCATTTTTATCAAAACTTTATCCTTAAAAATCCCAAAGCAATATTTATATTGTTAATTATTGCTATTTTAAGTTTTGGTTACTATTCAAAAAATTTTAGACTAGATGCTTCCTCAGAAACTCTCTTGATAGAAGGAGACCCAGATTTAGCATATTTAAAAGAAGTATCTGAAAGATATGGGTCTAAAGAATTCTTAATTCTTACCTATACACCTAATGATGGAATGGTAACTAACTCATCAATTAATAATTTATTAAGTTTAAAATATAAAATTCAAAGTCTTAAGTGGGTCCATAGTGTAATTACATTATTAGACATACCGCTTTTAAATAATTCTGATGCACCCCTTCAAGAAAGACTAGAAAGCTTCAAAACCTTAAAAGATGAAGATGTTGATAGAAATCGGGGTTTTAAAGAAATTTTAAATAGTCCTGTTTTTAGAAATTTTGTCATTAGTGAAGACGGTAAAACTAGTGGGATTATAGTTAACATTAAACAATCTGAAAAATTAGAAGACATAGATAATAAATCAAAAAAAGAAGTTGAACTAATTAAAGATCAAATCAAAAAACAAAACCATCAGAATATTTTAGAAATTAGACAAGTTATTCAAAGCTATGGAGATGTTGGAAAGATTTATCTTGGAGGAATACCAATGATTGCTGATGACATGATGACTTTTATCAAAAGCGATATAATTGTATTTGGTTTGGGAGTTCTATTATTTATTATTGCTACTTTATGGTTTGTTTTTAGAAATCTTCTTTGGATAGTCGTTCCTATAAGCAGTTGTCTTTTTTCAGTTGTAATTATGATGGGATTACTTGGATTACTAGGATGGAAAGTTACAGTCATCTCATCAAATTTTATCGCACTAATGTTAATTTTAACAATGGCAATGAATATTCATATGAGTACAAGGTTTCTTCAACTTAAAAAAGATTTTCCATCAAAAAATAATTTTGAAATTATTTCCTTAACAACTTCAAAAATGTTTTGGCCAATTCTTTATACAGTTTTAACAACAATTTTTGCATTTTTATCTTTAATTTTTAGTGAAATAAAACCTATTATTGATTTTGGTTGGATGATGACTTTTGGATTAATCACATCATTCATCATTACATTCACTTTGCTACCTACCCTTTTAAACTTTGCACCCACAAATAATATTTCAGTTAAAAAAGAACAGAAATCTAAAATTACAAATTTACTAAGTTTAATTTCTATAAATAATAAAAACTCTATCTTCTTAGTAACTGGAATAGTTATAATATTTAGTGTTATAGGAATAAGTAAGCTAGAGGTTGAAAATAGTTTCATAAATTACTTTGATAAAAATACTGAGATTTATAGAGGTATGAAACTTATAGACGAGGAGCTAGGTGGTACTACTCCTTTAGAGGTTATCATAAAATTTCCTAAGATAGAAAAGGTAGAAAAATCTGAAGAGGATGATGAGTTTGAGGATTGGGATGATGAAGTAGATGCTAATGAAGAAAAATATTGGTTTACTAAAGATAAAATTGATCTAATTACATCTATTCATAATTACTTAGATAGCTTACCTGAAATTGGCAAAGTTCTATCTTTTTCGTCAATTATGGAGGTAGCTACTCAATTAAATAATAACAAGCCTTTAGGTACTTTAGAAATGGGAGTACTTTATTCTAAAATTCCAGAGAGTATTAAAACCGAAATCATTGATCCCTACCTTTCAATTAAAGATAATGAGGCTCGAATTTCTTTAAGAATTATAGACTCACGGGAAGATTTGAGAAGGAATGATTTAATTAATAAAATCAATTTTGACCTAAAAGATAAATTTAGTTTAGAAGAAAATGATTATAAATTAGCGGGTGTACTAATTCTATTTAACAATTTATTACAAAGCTTGTTTAAATCCCAAATTTTAACATTAGGATTGGTTATGATAGGAATATTTTCAATGTTCACAGTCTTGTTTAGAAATATTAAAATTTCGTTGATTGGAGTTGTACCAAATTTCATTGCAGCATTTTTTATTCTTGGAATAATTGGATTGTTAGAAATACCTTTGGATATGATGACAATAACTATTGCGGCCATTACAATAGGAATTGCTGTAGATAACAGCATTCATTATATCTACAGATTTAAAGAAGAGTTTAATAAAATAAAAGATTACAACAAAACATTAAAAACGTGTCATTCAACTGTTGGTGTTGCTATACTAAACACTTCAATTACGATTGTTTTTGGATTTTCAATTCTGGTGTTATCAAAGTTTATTCCAACAATTTATTTTGGTGTGTTTACTGGACTAGCTATGTTATTAGCTATGATATCGGTATTAACACTGCTTCCTGCTTTAATCTTAATTATTAAACCTTTTGGCAAATCATCTTAATGTTAGAAATCATAAAAGATTTTTATAAAGCAATATCAATAATTGATTTAATTTATTTAATTTTAACAATCCTTTCTTTGATAAATTGTTACAAAAAGGGTTTCATTTTAAGCATACTTTCATTGGCTAAATGGTTGCTGGCATACATAATTACATTAATTCTATTTCCAAAAATTAAACCATATGTAATAGACATAATCGATAATGAATATGTGCTCGATGTTGGTTTGGGAATAATAATATTTGTAGTTGTTATCTTTTTAGTTTTATTAGTTAATAAAGGGATCAGTAAAGCAGTCAGATATACGGGAATCGGTGGCTTAGATACTACATTTGGATTCTTTTTTGGTTTTATAAGGGCTTATGTTATTTCTATTTGTATCTTTTCAGGCATTCATATTGTTTATAATTATGATAAATGGCCAATAAATTTTGATAAATCATACGTCTTTCCATATTTAGAAAAAGGTAGTAGTTATCTGATAAAGGAATTTCCTAATGAAAAAACATATCAAGATTCTAAAGAAAAAATTAAAGAGTTATAATCCAAGATTAAAGGAAGAATGTGGAGTTTTTGGTATTAGTAATAATAGAGATGCATCAGCCCTAACAGCCCTTGGATTACATGCTTTACAACATAGAGGTCAAGAGGGTTGTGGAATAGTTACTTTTGATGGAGAAAAATATTTTTCAGAAAAAAGATTTGGTTTAGTTGGTGATAATTTTAATAAAGAAGAAGTACTAAATAATCTTAAAGGAAATTATGCAATTGGCCATAACAGATATAGCACAACAGGAAATAATATTTTAAGAAATATACAGCCCTTTTTTGCTGATACCAATGCAGGTGGGATTGGGGTTGCACACAATGGAAATCTTACTAATTCAATATCTTTAAGAAATAAACTAGTTGAAAATGGAGCTATATTTTATACGACATCAGACACTGAGACAATTGTTCAACTAATCGCTAAATCAAGAAGACCAAAAACAATTGACAAGGTAATTGATGCAATTTTTCAGATTCAAGGTGGCTATGCATTAGTTATGTTAACTCAAAACTCATTAATAGGTGTAAGAGATCCTTACGGTATTAGACCATTAGTTATTGGTAAACTAGGAAATAGTTATGTTTTAGCATCCGAAACATGTGCGTTTGATATTATTGGTGCAAAATTTGTGAGAGAGGTTGAAAATGGTGAGATAGTTTTGATTGAAAATAATAAACTAAAAAGTATTAAGCCCTTCCCTATTAAAAAAGTTAGACCATGCGTATTTGAGTATATTTATTTTTCAAGACCAGACAGTCTAATAGGAGGAAAAACAGCTTATGAACACAGAAAGAATATTGGTAGAGAACTTGCAAAAGAAAATGATACTAATGCAGATATAGTTGTTCCAGTTCCTGACTCTGGAAATGCAGCTGCTATGGGTTTTGCACAAGAATTAAAAATGAATTTCGAGCATGGATTAATTAGAAATCATTATGTTGGAAGAACTTTTATTGAACCAAGCCAAAAAATTAGAAGCTTAGGTGTAAAATTAAAATTAAATGCCAATCAAACAACAATTAAAAATAAAAAAATAATACTAATTGACGACTCACTTGTTAGAGGAACGACATCATATAAAATCGTAAAAATGCTATATGATGCTGGAGCAAAAGAAGTTCATGTAAAAATTGCATGTCCAGAGATAAGATATCCTGACTTTTATGGAGTAGATACACCCACCAAAAAAGAATTATTAGCAGCCAATAAAAGTAATGATGAAATTTGTGAATATATAGGAGCTAAATCTCTAAGGTTTTTATCAATAAATGGATTATATAAGGCCCTTGATTTTAAAAAAAGAAATGTAAGTTACCCTCAATTAACAGATCATTATTTTACTGGAGACTATCCTGTTGAATTAGTGGACGAATTAGGAGACAATAAGATTACACAGCTTTCTTTATTAAGTTCTGTGTCAAAAGTTTAATATGAAAAAAGTTAGTTTTACTCAAATGAAAGATGGTGACAAAGAAGATTATAAACTTTTAGAAAAATATGAAAAAAAATTTGAGAGAGATACCGCTAAAAGAATATTAAAATATCTTTCTGAGCAAACCACGACATTAGAGGGTTATAAAATTACAAGATTAGAGCATTCATTACAGGCTGCAACTAGAGCATTTAACTCTGGAGAAAGTGAGGAAATGGTAGTAGCAACACTTTTGCATGATATAGGAGATGATTTAGCTCCGATGAATCATTCTCAATATGCTGCGTCGATAATTAGACCTTACGTATCTGAAAAAACATACTGGATAATTAAACATCACGGTCTTTTCCAAACATATTATAGTGCTCATCACTTAGGTGGTGATAGAAATGCAAGAGACAAATTTAAAGATCATAAATATTATCAAGCAACAGTAGATTTTTGCGAAAAGTATGATCAATCTTCATTTGATCCAAACTATAAATCTATGAGTTTAGAGGATTTTTCTCCAATGGTTGAAAGAATATTTGCAAGAGATCCTTATTATTTTGTTTAAATAACTTAATAAATAATATCTAAGAAATTATGATTAAATCAAAAGAGCATATAATAGAATATTTTAAATCTGGTACAAAAGATACAAATAATTTTAAAATTGGTATCGAACACGAAAAGTTTCTTTTTTATAAAAATAAAAGAGTTGATTATTCAAAAATAAAAGAAATGTTTCGAGCTCTTCAAGAATTTGGTTGGAAGCCAATCTTGGAAAAAGAAAATATTATTGGATTAAATAAAGGAGGAAAAAATATTACTCTTGAGCCAGGAAATCAAATTGAACTATCTGGAGATAAATTAAATCACATGCACGAAGCATGTGCCGAGTCGCAAGATTATTTGTTTGAACTTGAACAGGTGACAAAGAAACTAAATATTAAAATTGTAAGCTCAGGCTTTGATCCATTCTCTAAATTAGAGGAAATTCCAAATAATCCTAAAGAAAGATATAAACTAATGACAAAAAGTATGCCTTTGGGTGGCGAGTTAAGTTTGGATATGATGTATAGAACATGTGGAACTCAACTTAATATAGATTATAACAGTGAAGAAGATTTTAAAAAAAAATTTCTCATAGCGAATTCTATAGTTCCTATCACAATAGCTCTATTTGCAAATTCATCTATAGTTGAAAAAAAAAATAGTAATTATTTATCTTATAGATCAAAAGTATGGCAAAGCACTTCAAGAGGTGGACTACCAAAATTATTTTTTGAAAATTTAAATTTTGAGAAATATGCTGAATTCGTAATGAGATTTCCAATTCTTTTTATTCAACATGAAGATAAACATATATCTGGATCTAATTATACATTTAATGATTTTATGAATGGTGAAATCAATGAAATTGAAAATAGACTACCGACAGAAGACGACTTAACCATTCATTTGAGTACAATATTTACAGAAAATAGGTTAAAAAAATATATAGAATTAAGATCTATGGATACTTGTGGATGGGATTGTCTATGTTCTGGACCAGCTTTTTTTATTGGAATGCTATACGGCAATTTAGATGAGATACATGAGTTGATTAAAAAATGGGATAAAAATAAAATTATTAATGCCTATCTCGAAGCCCCAAGAAAGGGTTTTAATACAGAATTAATGGGCAAGGATTTACATTATTGGGCTTCTACTTTATTAGATCTTTCACGTAAGGGTCTTAATAATAGAGATATATTAAGTAAAAAAGGGAAAAATGAAACTCTATTTTTAAATCATTTAAAAAAGGTCATTTTTAATAAATCAACAAATGCAGACTATATGATTGATAAATTTTCAAATAACGAAAATTTAGAAGAATTATATGACCAATAAAATTATTGCAATACAAGGAAACGATCTTTCAAAATTAAATCCTAAAACTGATACTAGTGTTTTTCTAGCAAATGAAATTCAGGGTAAAAAATATAAAATTTTTTATTATAGCCCAAAAAATCTTTCAATTTTAAATTCAAAAGTTATTGCCAAAGGTTTTTTTATTAAATTCAATTATGAAAATAAAAATTTTTTTAAAATATTAAAAAGACATACGCTAGATCTTACAAATTGTAAGTTTATTTTAATTCGCCAAGATCCCCCTTTTAATCTTGAATATATATCAACTACTTACATTCTAGATAGAATTAAAAATAAAGTTAAAATTGTTAACAATCCAACTTCTATAAGAAATATATCTGAAAAATTATACTCAGCAAAATATCAAAAATTTATGCCCAGCACAATTTTTACTAGAGATCTAAGTGAAATTAAAAATTTTATAAAGAAATACAAAAAAATAATACTAAAACCTATTCATGGTTTCAGTGGTAATGACATTCATTTGCTGAATAAATTCAATGCAAAATTGATTAGTAAATTTATAGAAAAACATGATCACATTATGTGTCAAAAATTTCTTCCTAAAATTAGTAAAGGCGACAAAAGAGTTTTTATTATAAATGGAAAAATATGTGGTGCAATTTCGAGGGTTCCAAAAAAAGGTTCATTTTTAAGTAATATGAGTAAAGGAGCAAAACCAATTAATATTAAATTAACTAGCATTGAAAATAAAATTTCCAAAATAATTGCAAAAGATTTGAAAAAAGAAAATATTTTTTTTGCGGGAATTGATTTCATAGATCAAAAACTAAATGGAGATATTAATGTTACATCTCCAACTGGACTCAAATCCTTTTTTGATATCTCAGGAAAAAATTTAGCTAAAACTTTTTGGAAAGAATTAAAAGCGTGAATAATTTAACTAATCAACAAAAAGGTTCATTAATGGCATTTGTTGCAATTATGTTTATAACTCCTGACTCCTTGCTCATAAGATTATCTAACATCGAAACTTGGGGAATGCTTTTTTATAGAGGAGCCATACCATTTTTAGTTGTTCTTGTTGGTCTTATTTTTTTTTATAAAAATAATTTTTTTAAAGCTTTATTTAAAATTGGTTATCCTGGTGTTTTTTATGTAATTAGTTTTTCTATTTGCAATATTACTTTTATTATCTCAATACAAAATACTAATGTAGCAAATACGTTATTAATGGTAGCACTTGCTCCAATGCTCTCTGCTATTTTAGGAGCTATTTTCTTAAAAGAAAAACCAGATAATAAGACTTGGATTGCAATAATTATTACATTTATTGCTTGTGTTTATATTTTTTATGACTCATTAAGCTTAGGCAACTTTTATGGAGATCTATTTGGTTTAATTACCTCATTTGGATTAGCTTGTAATGCTAACATCGCAAGATATGCAAAATCGACTGATCTTGTTCCAGCTGCTGTAATTGGAAAATCGTGTGTTGCAATATTTGCTTTTTTCTTCGTTAAAGATTTCTCTTTAGTGGGAAACGACCTTTTTTATATACCTTTAATGTGTGTAATGTGCGTAGCTATACCTTTTGTCTTAGTTACTATAGCTCCAAGATTTATAACAGCTGCTGAAGTTAATCTATTTTTTCTTCTAGAGACAATTCTAGGACCATTGTGGGTTTGGATGGTTATTAAGGAGCAACCTTCTAATGAAACAATATATGGAGGAGTAGTTATTATTATAACAATAGCAATTCATTCTTTATTGGCCATAAAAAAAACACAAACCAAAACTACTTAGCCGGCAGTCATCGCAATTTAAAAAATTATAAATGCAAAAAGAAGTAAAAAAATCATGGGCTCTATTTATAGGAATTGGTGTAATGATGATTGCACATGGATTGCAAATGCAATTAATGGGCATCAGAGCAGTTCTGGAGGATTTTAGCGTTTTTACAACAGGTATATTTATGTCTGGATATTTTGTTGGTTACTTCGTTGGTTCAAAAACTACTCCAAATTTTGTTTCAAAAGTTGGTCATATAAGAGTGTTTGCTGCATTTGCGTCACTAGCATCTTTAAGTGCATTAGTAGCAGTAGTTTATGTTAATCCATTTATGTGGACTATAAGTAGATTTATTACAGGTATAAGTTTAGTCAGTTGTTATGTTGTCACTGAAAGTTGGTTAAATGACAGGGCAACAAATAAAAATAGAGGACAATTATTATCTGCTTATATGATGGTTATCTATTTTGGATTAGCTCTAGGAATGCTATTACTTAATATAAATAAACCAGAAGATTATGAACCATTTATATTAGTTTCAGTATTACTTTCTATTGCGCTTGTTCCAATTTTATTGACAAAAAGACCAGCTCCTAAATTCAAAAAGATAGAGACAATAAGTATTAGTGAATTATTTAAAATTTCACCTCTTGGAACATTAAGTTCTTTTTTTACAGGTATTATCCATGCAGCCTTCTTTTCTCTTATTTCAGTTTATGCAACACTTGCAAAATTTACATTATTTGAAACATCTATACTTTTATTCATTTCAACAATAGCAGGTGTAATCGGTCAGGGACCAATTGGGTATTTTTCAGATACTTTTGATAGAAGAAAAGTTATAGTCATAACAACTTTTGGTAGTTCAATTTTAGCACTTATTTCAATTCTAGCTTCCAATGATCCTATTCAAAATATTTATTACTTACACGGATTTAGTTTTAAAAAAATTATATTTTTTATTGCTGTAGGACTTTATTCAAGTTTATGTCTTCCTTTATTTTCATTAAACCTCGCACATACAAATGATTTTGTTCCAAAATCAAAATTTGTTGCAGCTGGAGGTGGTTTGCAATTTATTTTTGGTATTGGAGCAATTAGCGGACCTATTTTATGTTCTATATTTATTGAATGGTTCGGTTTAAACGGTTTATTTATATTTTTAATTTTAGCTCATACAATAATTGGTGTATTTGGCTTGTATAGAATGAAAGTTAGGGAAACTGTTGAAAATCCAGACTCAACTTTTACACCCGTTCCAGCAACAATTACGCCTGCTGGATTGGAACTAGATCCAGATACACCTCCAACTCTTGACGAAAATTCTACAAATGAAATTGGAAAACCTTAAGTATTAATTATTTCAATTTTGTCACCTATATTGATTTTGGATGAGGAAATAATTTTACATCTAAGTCCACCTTTTCTCATAAATTCTTTAAGAACATTTTTTTGATCGAGCATTTCGGTTAAATGCCTACACGGACGACATAATTCTATACCCTCTAATTCAGCATTTCCTACTTTTAATTTTTTTCCAATTAAATCGTTTAATTGAATACCTTTAGTAACTACATTACGTCTAAAATCAATGTAAGGTATATTGAGCCCAAATTTAATATTATATTCATCAATATTTTCAGACTCTATCAATGACAATTGATTATAAGGGTCATTAAAATCTTGAAAATGTCGATCACCAACTATTCCTTTGTTGGCCAAAACCTCAATAGAAGTTACTTCCTTTATAGGTTGATTGTTATTAGCGGTAATTCCTAATTTAAATACTTCAGCCATATATTATTGAAGAATGAGTTGAGCTCATATAATCTTTAAAATAATATGACTTATCTATCACCAAATCAACTTAAACAATACAAAGAAGAAGGTTACATATCTCCTATAGAAGTTTTATCTAGTAGTGAAGCCTTTGAAGCTAGAGAGGAGATAGAGTCGATTGAAAAAAAAATGCCAAATGAAATAGATAAATCTGGAAGATATAATGTTCATTTGATTTCACCAAAACTTGATTCAATTGTTCATAATTCAAGAATTTTAGATGCTGTAGAAAGTATTATTGGAAAGAATATCTTGGTTTGCAGTACTACTTTATTTATTAAAAACCCTAAAGAAAAAGGTTTCGTGAGCTATCATCAGGACGCTAAGTATATCGGATTAGAACCTCATAATTGGGTTACCGCATGGGTCGCTTTAACAGATTCAAATGAAAATAATGGATGTATGAGAATGTGGCCTAAATCTCATTTAGACATTAAAGATCATAATGAGAAATTTAATGAGGGGAATTTACTAACTAGAGGTCAAACAATAGAAAACGTTCCAGAGGATGAGGTCAAATCGATTGAGCTAAGAGCTGGTCAAATGTCTTTGCATCATCCAAGAATTGTACATGGATCAGGAGTAAATAAAAGTAATGATAGAAGAATTGGATTTGTAATTCAAAGTTATATAGGCACAAATGTAAAACAAACATTGGGTAAAAATGGTGTTCAAATTGCGAGAGGCGAGGATAAATATAATTATCATGAAGTTATAAAAAGAAATGACCTTTTAATGAGTGAGAAAAGTATGTTGTTGAGAAAAAAAGAGAATAATTATTTACAAGAAATTTTTTATAAGGGTGCGAAACAAAAAGGTTCTTTTTAATTCATGAAAGAAGCAATCAAACTAGGTGTGATTGGAATAGACCATGGGCATATTTTTGATATGCTAAATGAAATGATTAAAGAAGGCTGTAGTTGTGATTGCTTTTGGACAGAGGGAGATCCTTTGACTCTACAAAAATTTGAAAAAAAATATCCATATATTAAAAGAAAAGAAAATAAACAAGAAATATTAAATGACTCATCTATAGATTTGATTTTAATATCTTCAATTCCAGTGGATAGAGCCGGTCATTCGATAGACGCTTTAAAAGCTGGTAAAGATGTTATGGTAGATAAACCAGGCTGCACTACCTTAGATCAGTTAAATAACTTGAAAAATACTGTAAAAGAAACTGGAAAGATCTGGTCTATAAATTTTTCTGAAAGATTTCACGTTGCTGCAGTTACTAAAGCTGAAGAATTAGTAAATGAAGGTAAAATAGGAAAAGTAAAACAAACTATTGGTACAGGCCCTCATAGACAAGGAAACTATGAAAGACCTGATTGGTTCTATAATCGTCAAAGTTATGGAGGAATTATTACTGATATTGGTTCCCACCAAATTCATCAATTTTTAGTTTTTACTAATTCAAATCAGGCAAAAATCAACCATGCATTAGTAGAAAATACTACAAATAAAGAAATGCATGGTTTTCAAGACTTTGGTGAAGTTAATCTCACTGGTAATGGTGGGCACGGGTATGTACGCCTAGATTGGTTTACTCCAGATGCCCTTCCCACTTGGGGAGATGGAAGATTGCTAATACTTGGAGATAAAGGTTTTATTGAAATAAGAAAATATACTGACTTAGCAAAATCAGAAAAAGGTAATCATTTATTTTTAGCAAATAATGATGAAGTGAAACATATTGATTGTTCTAATGTTAAGTTACCCTACTTTAGTAATTTAATTAATGATATTTTAAACAGAACAGAAACTGCATGTCCTCAAGATCTTACTTATCTTTCAATGGAACTTGCTATTAAAGCTCAAGAGCAAGCTGAAAAAAAATGAAAAAATATCAAGTCGCAATAATTGGAACTAATATAGGGGCAAAACATTTTGAAGATTTTCAAAAAGTATCTGAGAGATTTAATGTTCACACATTATGTGGTTTAACTCGGGAAGCTATTGATAAAATATTACAATCAAATACTGAGGCAAAAGTTTCTCTAAATTTTGAAGATGTATTAAAAGTTAAAGAAATTGATATCATTGATATTTGTCTTCCACCCCATTTACATTTTTCTGCTTGTAAAAAAGCTATGAAAACTGGGAAGCATGTGATTTGTGAAAAACCATTAGTTTCAAGTCTTAAAGAAGTAGATGAATTAGAAAAAATTAGTAAAGAAACTGGTAAAATTATTTTTCCAGTATTTCAATATCGATATGGTCTTGGATTTTCAAAGTTAAAGGCATTAATCAAATCTGGTTTGGCTGGAAAACCACTTGTTGCTTCATTAGAAACTCACTGGAATAGAGGAAAGAATTATTATTCAAAACCCTGGAGGGGAACATGGGAAGGTGAACAAGGTGGCGCTATTTTAAGTCACTCTATTCATATTCACGATTTAGTTTGCATGATTCTAGGTCCTGTTTCAAATGTTTTTGCAAAATTAACAACTAAAGTGAATGATATTGAGGTTGAAGATTGTGCTGCACTTTCGATTGAAATGGAAGATGGAACACTGGTGACAAGTTCTATTACATTAGGTGCTGCAAATGATACAAGTAGAATTAGATTTTGTTTTGAGGGATTAACAGCTGAGTCGGGTGCATCTCCTGAAAAACCTTATAGACCTGCTGACGACAAATGGAATTTTTTACCAAGATTTCCTGTAACTCAAAGTCAAATTGACAAAGTGTTAGTAAAAGTAAAGGAGCCAAAATCCTGGTATGCAGGGATGTTTGAAGAAATAGCAAATAAACTAGATGGATCCCCAAGCGATGAAGTAACCTTAATGGATGCAAGAAATTCACTAGAATTCGTGACCGCTGTATATAATTCACATAGAAAAAAAATAAATATAAAACTTCCAATAAATAAGGAAAATGAGCTTTACAAATCTTGGATTCCAAAAAAATAATTTTAAATTAAATTCAATAAAAAAAATTTCTCTGATTTTTTTAATTAGGTAATAAAAAAAATTTAAGAAGTTATGACGCCAGAAAACTCACAGAAACTCTGGAAAATTATTCAGGAAGCTGGCGATTATTTGGCGGGACAATTACCTGAGCACCCAAATCATCCAAAAGGAAGAAACTCTTACGCTCATGTTGCTCAATGTATAAAAAATAAATTCAATGTAAGTTATAAATATATTCCTGATGAAAAATTTGATGAAGTAAAAAGATATATTGAATTTTTAAAACAAAACCCTAGATAATTCAAATTACAAGTCTTATTGTTTTGGAAAATAATCTTTTAAATCACCTTCACGATAAACATCTGCTGTACAACAATGTAAACCTCCACCAAAAGCATAAGCATCTCTAAGTTCTACAGGTAAAACTTCCATTCCTAGTTTATCTAATTGTTCAGCTTGATAAATTTCACTTTTCTCAACACATACAGTTTTATTATCCAAAACTAAAACATTCATTGATAGCCAAGTTGATGAATAGCATAATGGAGGAGGTTCGTTATGTGCTGGTTGTGCACTATCAACAATTTCCCAATCATTATCCACAAATAACTTTCTTTGTTCATTAGGAAGTCTTCTTTGTGGATTATTGATAATTAAACCCTCTCTTATAGGTGTAAAAGTTGCATCAATATGAATTGGATAAGGATCACCGGGAAAATTAACTGCATGAACTCTATGATCTTTATAATGTCTCTTTAACCAATCGATCCCTTTCAAATTTGTCGTAAATCCATGTTGAACAACTAAGTCTTTACCAAATCTTAATACATCCGCTGCGTCAAATAATGGTTCTTCTTCTGTAGTTACAAAATATTTTTTTTCAGTCCACTCTAATCTTTTTTGAACACCTATTTTCTCTGATAAATAATCTTTTCTGTAATCTGCATCAGTCAATCTTGGTTTTGGAGCAGACTCATGTCTCATGTTAGGATCTTTATTATAATAATCTTTTAAAAGTGGTCGGTAACATAAATATTCAAACCAACGACAACGATAACTCATTGTAGCTTCTAAGATCTCATTACCTACTGTTAACAAAACATCTCTTGGAGGCATACAGCCAAACATTGTTTCAGCTTCCCAATCAGGTGTAGATGTTTTTTGATTAAATTCAATTGGCGTTGGTCGATCAACTCTAATTCCTCTTTTTTCAAGCATACTTGAAAAATCATCTAAAAGTTGATTTGCCTTATCTACAGTATCTTTTGTTCTTGGTCCAAACTGACCTCGCATATCACTGTCCTCTGGAACTTTTGCATCTAGTGCTGGTTCAGGTGCAGGTATACATGTACCATCTGCTCTACCAACAATTACATGTTTTAACGGATCCCATTCGTTCCAACTATTAACGATAGTTTTATTCTCGCTCATAAGGATTAGTTTTTTATAATATTATGCTCTGGGCCGAAAGGAAATTTTGTAATATTTTCTGCTCCATCTTTACCAATAACCAAAATATCATGTTCTCTATATCCACCTGCACCAGGACTAGCTTCTGGGATCATTATCATTGGCTCCATAGAAACAACCATATTTTCTTCAAGAACAGTATGAATATCTTCTCTTAATTCTAAACCAGCTTCTCTTCCATAAAAATGTGAAAGCATGCCAAATGAATGTCCATAACCAAAAGTTCGATACTGAAGATAACCAAGCTCTGCAAAAAGTTCGTTAAGCTCAAGACAGATATCAGAACACTTAACGCCTGGTTTAATCAATTCTAATCCACGCTTATGTACTTTAATGTTTGCTTCCCATGCTTTAAGTGAGGCATAATCTGCATGATCTAAAAATAAAGTCCGCTCAAGTGCAGTGTAATATCCTGAGATCATTGGGAAAGTATTTAAAGATAAAATATCTCCTTTAACTAATTTTTTATTAGTCTTTGGATTATGTGCTCCATCAGTATTTATACCTGATTGGAACCAGACCCAGGTATCCATGTACTCTGCATTTGGATAAGTTTTAGCTATCTCTCTCTCCATTTTATCTCTTCCAGCAATTGCTACTTCAAGCTCTGTGTTGCCTTCTCTAATATTATTTACTATTTCCTCACCACCAATATCTGCAATCCTTGCACCATTTCTAATAATCTCAATTTCTTCGTTTGATTTAATCATTCTAAGTTTCATTAGATCTTTTGAAACATCACTAAACACAGAGAAAGTAAAAATAGAGCCTATTTTTTCTCGCATATCTAAAGTTACATGATCATTTTCTATTCCAATATTTTTTGGAGGTTTATCCCTTTCAATAATTGATACGATTGCTCTTAAAAAATTATCTCTTTTCCAATCAGTATAAATTACGTTATCACAATGAGATCTTCGCCACGGTTGACTTGCATCAATGTTAGCTGAAATCGTTGAGATTTTATTTTGTGTGATCACACATCCGTATGGTCTGCCAAAAGAACAATAAATAAAACCTGTGTAATATGCAATGTTATGCATTGAGGTTAAGATAACCATATCAAGGCCATTTTGGTCCATCACTGATCTAAGTTTATTTACTCGATCGTTATATTCTTTATCTGTAAAAGGTAATTTTACTTTTTCACCGTTTTTAAGCTCAAAAAAATCTGGTCGTTCCATATTAATTTAATGCTATGTATCTTTTGTTCCATCGCATGATTAAACTGTAATAAAATATAGACACAAAAAGAAAAAAACCACCAATGATAGTGTTAGTTGATGGTACTTCATTAATACCAAATATTGGTAGCCATACCCAAAAAATTCCACCTACAACTTCAGTTAATGATAGTAAAGTCAATTCTGCTGCCGGTATTGCTTTAGATCCAATTGAATATAAAATTAGACCAAAACAAACTAATGTCCCATGTAAAGAAAATAAAGTTCCGTTATAGCTTGATGAAAAAAAAACCAAGTTATTTGAAAAAATCATAATTGTAGCAAACACAAAACAGAAGAAACCTGCAAAAGCCACGGTTGTAAATTTTGGTGTTTCTTTTCTCCATCTAAGAGTTACAGAAAAAACTGAGAAACCTATTGAGGAAGTTAAACCAAACACAAAACCAATTAATGATTTTTCACCAGTGTTACCAAGAGCCATGATAATTATACCGACTGTTGCAATTATTATTGATATCCAAACATTTAAAGAAATTTTTTCTCTTAAAAATAAAAATGCCAATAATGCTGTAAAAAAAGGCATTGCAGCTAAACAAAGCAAAGTAACTGCAGCACTTGTATTAGTAATTGAGTAAATAAACGTAATCATAGCGATCCCTAAACCGGAACCACCAATTATTCCTGATAAACCTATTCTGTAATAGTTTTTATAAAAATTTTTTCCTTCTTCAAAGAACAAATAAAGATTTAATAGAATAAAAATTGTTAAACCTCTTCCAAATATATACTGCCAAGGTACCAATTGAGGATTGTCCATGTAGCGTACAACTAGTGGACCAAAAGACCATAATAAACCAGCAAAAAGAACAACAGGGATAGCAATTCTTGGATTTCTAAGCTCTAACATATCAGAAATCTAATTGTAAAAAGATTTTTCTACAACAAAAATTCTGTTCTAAATAAATGTTTGATTAAAATGATTTTGAGAAAAACAATCAACTGTATCACCTTTTTTAAATTGAGCTTTACCAGCTGGTAATAAAGCCCAAATATTTGATTTTACAAAAGATTTAATTTTAAAAGACTCTTGCCCTTTTAGTATTTCAACCAATATTTTTCCATTTTTAGTTGTGCTTAATTTACTTTTAACAAAACGCGTAAATTTCTTTTTTTTAAGAAAACTATTTTTTAAAACACCACGAATTGGTTTTTCATTTTTTTGGCCTAAAATATTAACTATATATGGGATAACGAAAAATCTAAAACAAGCAGCTGATGACATTGGGTTTCCAGGAAGACCAAAAATTACTATTTCTTTATTCTTAATTTTTGCAAATAAAATCGGTTTTCCCGGTCTCAAAGCAACATCCTTGAAAGAATATGATAATTTAAATTTTTTAATTATCAAAGGAATAAAATCAAATTTTCCTTTTGAAACACCACCAGAGGTTATAATTATATTAGTTTCAGATTTTAAAATTTTATGTAGTTTATTATAAAATTTTTTTTCATCATTGTCTCTTAATATACCTAAGTTTCTGAAGTTAAATAAAAAATTATTTTTCAAACTCTTTATATAATGATGGTTTGAATTTCTAATTTTCCAACTGGGAATATGATTGACCTCTGATATCTCATTACCTGACGAAAAAAATATTATATTTATTTTCTTTTTTACTTTTATATTACCAACTCCTAATGCTTTAAAAGCCATAATATGATTAGAATTTATTAATGTATTTTTTTTAATCAATAAATCTTTTTTTTTAAAGTCTGAACCTTTAAATCTAACATTCTCGAATTTTTTAAATTTTTGTTTAATTGAAATATACTTATTTTTTTTATCTTTTATTAGAGAACATTTTTCAATTGGTATTATGCTATTAGTACCAGCTGGCAAAATACCTCCTGTCATTATTTCTACAGCTTGATCTTTTTTTAAAAATTTTTTAAAAGGTTTTGACCCAGCAGAAATAGATCCCACAATTTTTAATCTTTTAAATTTTTTTTTGGAAATACCATGAGTATCTTTTGCATTGACTGCGAAACCATCAACTGATGAGTTATCAGCAGATGGATAGTCATAATTTGAATAAATATTTTCAGAACTAATTCTATTTAAACCATTAATACTTTTTATAGATTGATTGGAAATTTTGATATTCGACTTTTTTAAAATTTTTAGTGCGTCGTTATAAGATTTCATTTTATACCAATATATATATTATATTTAACATAAAAAAACTTTTATGGATTTAGAAATAATAAAAATAGCTTCAGATACAAAAAATTTTAAAGACGTAGAAAATTATACAAATTATTCGTCATTTAAAAATCCATTATGTGGAGATGAAATTCACATTAAATTGATAATTAAAAATCAAAAAGTAGTTGATTTTGGATATCAAGGTGATTCATGTGTATACTGCCAGGCAACATCAAGTTTGTTATCTAAGAAATTAATAAATTGGTCAACTTTTAAAATTAATGAATTATGTGATTATGTAAAAAATTATTTTGATCAAAAAAATGATACTTTAGACGAAAAATGGAAATTTTTAGAAAAATTACTGTGTAAAAAAAACTTTTCAAAGAAAGAATGTATTCTTTTACCTTTCAATGCACTAAAAAAAATAGTAGTCAAATTATAAATGGGAAATTTAAAACAATCATTTTTTGCTGGAATATTCTCAATATTTACTATTGGGGTTTTGACGGCACTAACTTATAAGACTGAGCTTGGAATTTTCATAATTGCATCATTTGGATCATCTATGGTGTTACTTTTTGGCTATCCAGAAAGTCCTTTCGCTCAACCTAAGAATGTTTTTTTTGGTCATCTGTTAACTGCTTTAGTTGGAATGTTTTTTTTACACTTTATACCATTACCTTTATTTATCATTATTCCTCTTGCAGTTGGTTTTGGTGTTGGATTAATGATAATGTTTAATGTTACACACCCTCCTGCTGGTGGAAACCCAATAATTGTTATTATCGGTAGTGTTTCAATCGATTACTTGTTAACCCCTGTAATATCAGGTTCAATAATTATAATAATTTTTGCTATTATTTTAAATCGTCTGATATTGAAAAAAAAATATCCAAGTTAAATTATTCATTTGCTAGCCACTCTATTAGTGTGTTAGATATTCAAGATTTTATTAAAATAGTCAATTATAGGAGTATTAATGAAAATACTATGTGTATTATACGATGATCCTAAAGGTGGTATGCCTGAAACTTATCCACTTTCGGATCTTCCAAAACTAGATAAATATCCTGATGGAATGACTCTTCCGTCTCCAAAAGGAAGAGATTTTACACCTGGAGAATTATTGGGGTGTGTATCTGGTGAGTTAGGTTTAAGAAAGTTTTTAGAGAGCAATGGACACGAGTTAATCGTTACTAATAGTAAAGATGGTGATGGCTGTGAAGCAGATAAACACATTGTCGATGCAGATATTGTAATCTCGCAACCTTTTTTCCCTTATTATTTAACTAAAGAGAGAATTGCTAAAGCGAAAAATCTTAAAATGGCAATTACTGCTGGTATAGGATCAGACCATGTAGATTTACAAGCAGCAATGGACAATAAAATAGATGTAGTTGAAGTAACTTTTTGTAATTCAAGATCTGTAGCCGAACATATCGTGATGATGATTGTGTCGATGGTGAGAGATTATCATACTCAACATAGAATTGTTAATGAAGGTGGTTGGAATATCGCAGATGCAGTTCAAAGATCTTATGACGTAGAAGGTATGCACATTGGGACTGTTGCTGCTGGAAGAATAGGTTTAGATGCTTTGAGAAAAATGAAACCATTTGATGTACATTTACACTATTTCGATAGACATAGATTACCAGAAAGTGTTGAGAAAGAATTAAATCTTACATTTCATGATTCTGTGGAGTCAATGGTCAAAGTTTGTGATGTGGTAACAATTAACTGTCCCCTTCATCCTGAAACAGAAAATTTGTTTGACGACGCTATGATTAGCAAGATGAAAAAGGGTGCATATATAGTCAACACTGCTAGAGGTAAAATTTGTAATCGTGAAGCAATTGCAAAAGCTTTAGAAAGTGGCCAATTAAGTGGTTATGCTGGAGATGTATGGTTTCCGCAACCAGCTCCAAACGATCATATATGGAGAAGTATGCCTCATCATGGTATGACACCTCATACATCTGGAACTTCTTTATCTGCACAAGCAAGATATGCTGATGGAGTAAGAGAAATATTAGAATGTTTCTTTGAAGGTAGAGAGATAAGAAATCAATACTTAATTGTTCAAAATGGACAATTGGCTGGTATGGGTGCTCATTCTTACAGTAAGGGATCTGCAACTAGCGGTTCAGAGGAAGCAGCTAAATATAAGAAAAAATAAATTAATTTTTAAAAAAAGCGGTTTATATTCATATAAATCGCTTTTTTTATGCATAAAATAAATTGGAAATTTGATAATACCTACTCAAAACTCTCTGAAACTTTTAGAGAGTTTGTAAAACCGACACCTGTTCATAATCCTGAAATAGTAATTTTTAACCACCAATTAGCTCAAGAACTTAATTTAGATTTTTCAAAAATAGACAACATAGAATTATCAAAAATTTTCTCAGGAAATAGCTTACCAGAAGAAAGTAAAACTTTGGCTCAGGCATATGCTGGTCATCAATTTGGTCACTTTACTATGTTAGGAGATGGCAGAGCAGTTTTATTAGGTGAACATTTAGATAATAAAAAAAATCGTTATGATATTCAATATAAGGGCTCAGGGAGAACATCTTTTTCAAGAGGAGGTGATGGTCGTGCGGCCTTAGGACCAATGCTAAGAGAGTATCTAATAAGTGAAGCTATACACTCATTAAATATTCCAACAACAAGAAGTCTTGCGGTTGTTAAAACTGGAGAAAAAGTAGTAAGAGAAAATCTTTTAGATGGTGCTATCTTAACTAGAGTTGCATCTAGCCATATTAGGGTGGGTACGTTTCAATTTATTGCCGCAAAACAAAATATAGATAATTTAAAGACATTAGTAGACTATACAATTAACAGACACTACCCTGAATTAAGTTCATCTAAATTTAAAGCTTATGATTTATTAAATTCAGTAATAGAAAAACAATGTAGTCTGGTGATAAACTGGATGAGGGTTGGATTTATTCATGGAGTAATGAACACTGATAATATGTCAATATCTGGAGAAACTATTGATTATGGTCCTTGTGCCTTTATGGATCACTATGATCCAAAAACTGTGTTCAGCTCAATAGATAAATTTGGAAGATATGCTTTTTCTAATCAACCGCCAATTACTAAATGGAATTTAGCAAGATTTGCAGAATGCTTAATTCCTTTAATTGATAAAAGTGAGGATTATGCAATTAAATTAGCAACCGATTTAATTGATAATTTCCAAAATATTTATGAGGATAAGTGGTTAAACATGATGAGAAATAAACTTGGCTTATTTGGTGAGGAAAAAAAAGATAAAAAATTAATAAATGATTTACTAGAATGGATGAAAAAAAATAAAGCTGATTATACGAACACATTTTGCCATTTGATGGATGTCAAATCTAATGATGAGATTTATAAAAAAACTGATTTTCTTGCGTGGATTGATAAATGGAAATTAAGATCACAATTAAATAATTCATCTAAAGAGAAGCAAATCAAACTTATGAAATCAAATAATCCAATTGTAATTCCAAGAAATCATAAAGTAGAAGAAGCTTTAGCTGAAGCTGACAAAGGAAGTTTAGATAAAATGAAAAAGTTATTAGCTATTTTAAAAAATCCCTATAACAATCAGAATAATATTGAAGAATATCAAGTGCCTGCTCCATCGAGCAATGAAA
This sequence comes from uncultured Pelagibacteraceae bacterium, assembly GCA_902624585.1. GTDB lineage: Bacteria > Pseudomonadota > Alphaproteobacteria > Pelagibacterales > Pelagibacteraceae > Pelagibacter. Next base: position 37,671 of record CACNXU010000003.1, read on the forward strand.
AATATCAAACTTTTTGTGGAACTTAAATTATAGAACGTAGGGCTCTGGCCTAGCAGTTTTACCCAAAACTCTCTCAACTGCAAAATCACTTATATCAATTGTTTGGTATGATCCTGTTGTAATCAATTCAGTTAAGGCTCTACCGATACCTGGTGCCTGCATTAATCCTCGGCCTGTAAATCCAGAAGCCATGTAAACATTATCATATTTTGGATGTTTACCAACAACTGCATTATTGTCTAATCTATTGCAATCATAGTAACCTGCCCATCCACCAGTTAGCTTTAATTCTTCAAAGGCAGGTATTCTCTTAGCAAGAGCTGGCCAAACTAATTCCTCAAAATCATTCCAAGCTGGTTCCAAATCATCTGCATCAAATACAGAAATAGGTGATCCTGCTAAGTATTCCCCTCCTTCTGGTCTCCAATAAACACCGGTTGTTAAATCTCCACTCAGTGGCATCTCTTTTATATATGTTGGACATTTTACTCTAAACACAGTGTGCTTTTGAGGAACAACAGGAATATCTTCTAACAATTTCCTTGTCCAACAACCAGCAGCAGAAACAATTGTTTTAGCATTTATTTCAGAAATATTTTTAACTTCACCCTTAATAAATTCTGCTCCAAGCTCTATTGCTTTGCTTTTAAGAGCGCTATGAAACATAAATGGATCAATCCATCCTTCACTTTGATTATCTGTGTAAGTTGCTGTCTCTATCCCTTCACTATTCACATAAGGAAAAACCTTGGATAATTCTGACCCTTTAATATTTTTTGTTCCTGCATCACATTCTTTATGATTTTCTAATGCTCTATATTGTTCTTCAGCATGCTCAGGACCAAACATTAAAAGATATCCATTGGTTACCATACTAGCTGTTGGGTTAGGATTTTTTTCTGTTTTTAATAATTCTGGTATTTGAAAAATAAATTCTCTTGCAAATTTTCCTAATAAAATATTTTCTTTTTGGAAAAATTGTCTTCTAAAACCGCCTAGAGATAATGGGAATGAAGCTGTTTTATAAGTAGGATCTCTTTCAATTACCTTAACTTTTCTACCCTCTTTGGATAAAAAATAAGCAGTTGCCGCCCCTATTATTCCACCACCAATTACTACAACATCATCCATATTTAATTTAACATAATTAAGCTTGTATTCAGAATTAGTGCAAAGCTACACCAAAGTAAATATGGAATCATTAAGTAGGCGCTCAACATCTTGACGCGTTTAAACCTTAAAATTAAGTTAATTATCAATGCTATTAGAATGATTAAAACTAATAAAGCCAAGACCATATTGTGAAAAACAAAAAAAACTACACTCCAAGTTGTATTGAAAATTAAATGAATGAAGTAAATATAAACAGTATTCATATCTCTATTTTCAGTATGCCAATAAAGCCATATAGAGAAAGTCATCATTAAATAAAGAGATGTCCAGACAGGACCAAATATCCAATCTGGAGGATTAAAAGTTGGTTTATTTAATAGTGAGTACCAAGGTTCTTTAAATGTAATTGTAGACAAACCTCCAATGAATGAGGCAGAGAATGTAATAGCAAGAAACAACAGAAATGTTAAAAATTTGTTTTTAAGCATATTAAATATATACATAACAAAAAATGAGTAAAAAAACTATTTGGATTACTGGAGGAAGTACTGGCATTGGTAAAGCTTTAGCAATTAAGTTTGCAGCCATGGGATGGAATGTTGCTATATCTGCAAGACGAGCTGAATTATTGAATGAGCTTTCAAATTCTTATGAAAATATTTCAGGTTTTCCTTTAGATGTGACTGACAAAGAAAAGTGTAAAGAAGTATTTAATGAAATTAAAAACAAATTTGAAAATATAGATATTTGTTTTTTTTCAACAGGAACATGGGATCCAAAAAAAGAGAAAGAAATAGATGTCGAGCAAATGGAAGACGTATTTAAGGTAAATTTTTTTGGAACAGTTAATTGTATTAAAGCTGTTGAACAGTACTTTAGAGATAAAAAAAAAGGAATAATAACTATTGTGTCATCAATTGCGGGATATAGAGGATTACCTAATTCAACAGGATATGGACCATCAAAGTCGGCATTAAATAACTTAGCTGAAAGTTTGTACTTTGATTTTAAAAGACACAATGTACGTGTTTGTTTAGTGTCTCCTGGTTTTATTAAAACTCCAATGACAGATAAAAATGATTTTAAAATGCCTTTTTTAAAAACACCCGAGTATGCAGCAGATCAAATTTTTGAAGGTTTAATAAACAAAAATACATTTGAAATACATTTTCCAAAATCACTTACAATAACATTAAAGCTGCTTAGTTTTTTACCAAGTAAAATTTATTTTGGATTAGTTGGAAAACTCACAAAATATCAAAAAAAATAGTTAATCTTTTACAAATACAACTGTTAATTCTGCTACTTTAAAACCAAACTTTGTCATAGTTGCTCTATTTATTGCAACTCTATCATCTTGTTTAAAAATCCAATCATCAAAAGTGATTTTTATCTCTTTACCTTTGACTGGAACTAATAAAACATATTCAAATTTAAATGCAGGTCCATAAGAATAACCTTTCGCTTTACCAACAACATCACCTGCTGTCCCTTCATAATTGTTTTCATCAATTTTATTTATTTTCCATTCTCGGTCTTGAACTTCACCATCATCCCAATTAAATTTTTCTTTAAGAATTAGCTGTTTTCCATCCCAAGTTCCATTTAAGTCTGCAGAAAATTGTCTTGTAACTTTTCCTGATCTATTTTGTAAAACACCCCAAGCCTTAACATTTCCAGATAAATATTCTTCAATGATTAATCTCGGTTCTTTATTTTTAAAATCTTCTGGTTTCATAGCGCTATTATTCGAGCAACTTGTAATTAAGAATAATAAAATTATCAACGAAATTGGCTTAATAATTTTTATATGTCGCATAAATATCTCCATTATTTTATTTATTTTGCATTGAAAACTGAATTAGATCTATATTTTTTGACTTAAATCCTGCCTCACAATAAGAAAGATAAAACTCCCACATTCTTTTAAATGTTAAGTCAAACCCTTGATTCTTTATTAAATCCCATTTTTTTAAAAATTCATTTCTCCAAATAGATAATGTATTTGCATAGTGATCTGCATAAGAAATATATGAATTAACAGTTAGCCCGTTATCAGAAACGTACCGATTTATACTATTTTTGTTTGGTAAAAAACCTCCAGGAAAAATATATTTTTGAATAAAATCTTGTTTATTTTTGTACCTATCAAACAACCTGTCATCTATGGTAATTGCTTGAATAGCTGCCTTTCCACCTTCAGATAAATTATTTTTTATTGTTTTGAAGTAATCCTCCAAATAATTTTGACCAACAGCTTCAATCATCTCAATTGAAGCAATAGAATTATATTTCCCCTGAAGGTCTCTATAATCCTTTATTTCAATATTTACTTTTTCATTTAGACCACAATTAAAAATTCTTTTCTTAGTGTATTCAAATTGCTTTTTAGATATTGTGATACAATCGAGTTTAACGTCATATTTTTTACCTAAGTATTCAGCAAAACCACCCCACCCACATCCTATCTCTAAGATTTTGTCACCATTATTTGGTCTAATTAAATCAATTAATTTTTGATATTTATTATTTTGAGCATCAGAGAGATTTTTTGATTTATCATCAAAAATGGCACTAGAGTAAGTAAGTGTATCATCTAACCACAGAGAAAAAAAATCATTACCTAAATCATAATGTTTGGCGATATTTTCTTTACTTCGGCTTTTTGTATTTTTGATTATTTTGTTTTTGACAAAATTAATTATAGGAAAATCAAGGAGTCCTGAAAATTTATATATAACTTCTATGTTTCTTGCTGTTAATTCAATTAAATCCGACAAATTGTCGGTTTCAAACTCGCCTCTCATGTAACTCTCAGCAAATCCAATACTGCCACCTCTAATTAAGTTGTAATTAAAACTTGGTTTTTTAATTAATATATTTGCTTTTAATTTTTGATTTGGATCTCCAAATTTTAAAATCTTTCCATCAAATGAAGTTAGTTCTAGATAGCCATGGTTAATTCTATTAAGAAATTTAAAAACTAATCTATCTGCTGCATTATTTAAGAACATTAATTTTCTATTGTTAAATTATTTTTTATTTTTAACTTTTTCTTAATAAATTTTATTCCTTTAATCCACAATTTAAACGCTTCAAAATGTATCGCAGAAATTATCTTAAATGTCATTAGAGGGTGTTTAAGATAAGATTTCATCAAATTTTTACTAGTCAAACTACATCTTTCACCATCTTGAGATGCAAAAAGAATTTTTCCCTCTTGATCATATTGGTCTATAACAACAGATAACTTTTCTCCTGGATATAATATTCTAAAAAAATAATTACAGTCCATTTCAATAAATGGTGAAACATGAAATTTCTTTGAGCAATTATTTTGAATTAATTTATTATCACTTTCTACTTTAAAAACGTAAGTATGTTGTTCCCCAAAAGTATTTTTAACTTCATACAGAATTGAAATTAAGTTTTCATTTTTATCATATATAAAAAATATACTTAGCGGATTAAAAACATACCCTAAAATTCTTGGATAACATAAAAGTTTTACTTTTATATTATCTGTACTAATTTTATTATTACTCAGATTATCTTTTACCCATCTAAGAAGGGATGAGCCATCACGATCACCGTGATCTTTCTCATAAAAACTTATCAGATTAAATTTATTTAAAGAAAAAAATTTTAATTTATCATTAAGTTCATTAAGTTCTGATAGATCTATAAATAATGAAAATACTTTATATTTAAAAAAATGTTCTTTAGGTTTAAATCTTTTATGGATTACGTTTCCATTATATATATAAGAATTAATCATTAAGGTTTTTCAGCATTTCAATAGATGATTTTATTCCATCTTCATGAAATCCGTAACCAAAATAACTGCCACAAAAAAGTAAATCTTTTTTATTTTGTATTTTCACAAGCTCAGATTGAGAATTTAATGCTTTTTGATCATAATAAGGATGTGAAAATTTAACTTTTCGTAATATTTTTTTTTCATCAATCTCAAAATAAGGATTTAATGTTAAGAAAATATTTTCTTCACACTTTAAATTTTGTAACAAATTTAACCAGTAGGTAATTGAATTTTTCTCTAGATTTTTATTATCTATTGATGAATTCCAAGAAGACCAAGCTTTTTTGTTTTTTGGCATGGCTCTCTGATCAGTGTGAATATAAGCTATATTTTCTTTATAACTAAAATTCGAAAGAATATTTTTTTCATCATCAGTGGGTTGTTCAATTAATTTTAAAGCTTCATCAGCATGTGTTGCTAAAATTACTTTATCATAGTCAAAAAATTCACTTTCTCCACCATAGTACAAATCTAGTCCTGAGGATTTTCTTTTTATTTTAGTAACTTCATAGTTTTTATAATATTCTCCACTTATTCGAGAGATTATTTTACTTACATAAGTTCTGCTTCTATTGGTTACTGTGTACCACTGAGGCCTGTTTTTTAATTTAAATAAACCATGATTTTGAAAAAATCTTAAAAAAAAACTAGTTGGCATTTTGCTTGCTTCATAAGGAGGCATAGACCAAATTGCGGATACCATTGGTATTATATGATAATCAACAAATGTTTTAGATAATTTATTAATTTTTAAATATTCACCTAAGGTAATTTTATCATTGGATATGGTTACTTGATCACTTTTTTTATAAAATTTAATTATATCAAAAAACATCTTTAAGAACTCAATGTTAAATAGATTTGATTTATTAGAGAAAATTCCACTTAATCCTTTACCACAATATTCAAATTTTGTATTATCTACTGAAACTGAAAAAGACATATTACTTTTTTCAATTTTAATATCATTTTCTTTAAAAAAATTAATTAAATTTGGATAAGTTTGAAAATTAAAAACAATAAAACCAATATCTACCGAAATCTTTTTTTCATCAAAAAACAGATCTATTGTATGAGAATGTCCACCAAAATGATCTTCTCGCTCAAAAAGATCTACATGATGTTTTTTAGATAAATAATAAGCAGCACTCAATCCGGAAATACCTGAGCCAACAACAGCAATTTTCATTAATTATTATGCTGCATCTTCTTTAAACTCATCCATACTTGGACAAGTACAAAAAATATTTTTATCTCCATATACGTTATCAACTCTTGCAACCGGAGGCCAAAATTTATTTGCTTTTAAGAATTTTGCTGGATATGCAGCTTGCTCTCTAGAATATTTATGATTCCATTCATCTGAGGCTAATTCAATATCAGTATGCGGTGCATTTTTAATTGGATTATCAACTTTATCAAATTTTCCTAACTTAATCATATCTATTTCTGATTTAATACTAATTAAAGTATCACAAAATCTATCAAGTTCAGACAAGCTCTCACTTTCAGTTGGTTCAATCATCATTGTACCTGCTACTGGCCATGACATTGTTGGTGCATGAAAACCATAATCAATCAATCTTTTAGCTATATCTTCTTCAGTAATTCCTGTTTCACTTTTAATAGATCTTATATCGATTATACATTCATGAGCTACGTTTCCATTTGAGCCTTTATAAAGAATTGGATAATGATCTTTAAGTCTATGAGCAATATAATTTGCATTTAATATTGCAACTTGAGTAGCTAATTTTAAACCTTCAGAACCCATCATTTTAATATACATCCAAGAAATTGATAAAATGCTTGAACTTCCCCAAGGAGCTGCTGAAACGGCTCCTATTCCCGTTGCAGGTCCACAGTCTTTAACAACTGGATGATTAGGTAGATAAACTTGTAAATGTCTTTTACATGCAATTGGTCCCATTCCTGGTCCTCCACCACCATGTGGAATACAGAATGTTTTGTGTAAATTTATGTGGCAAACATCTGGACCAAAATTTCCTGGTCTTGCTATACCAACTAGGGCATTTAAGTTTGCACCATCCATATAAACTTGACCACCGTGTTTATGAATTAACTCACATATATCTGTAATTTTTTCCTCAAATACTCCGTGAGTAGACGGATAAGTGACCATTAATGCTCCAAGATTTTCAGAATGCATTTCTGCTTTTTTCTTTAAATCTTCAAAATCAACATTTCCTTCTTTATCACAATCAACAACAACAACTTTCATTCCAACCATTTGTGCACTGGCAGGATTGGTTCCATGTGCTGAATTTGGTATTAAACATATATTTCTATTTTCCTCTCCTCTGTCTAAATGATACTTTCTAATAACCATTAGTCCTGCATATTCCCCTTGAGCCCCTGCATTTGGTTGAAGTGAAACACCAGAAAAACCAGTAATTGATCTTAGCCAATTTTTAAGATCAGTGAATAAATCTCTATATCCTTCCATCTGCTCAATAGGAACAAATGGATGAGGCTCTGCTAATTCTCTCCATGAAATAGGTATCATTTCCGCAGTCGCATTTAATTTCATAGTACATGAGCCAAGTGCAATCATAGTTCTATTAAGAGCTATATCTTTATCTTCTAATTTTTTTAAATATCTAAGCATCTCTGTTTCTGAATGATATGAGTTAAAAACAGGATGTTCTAAATATTTTGAAGTTCTTAATAAACTTTTTGGTAAATTAGGTAAACTTACTGTTGGATCCTCTTTTTTAATTGATTCTGCTGCATTAAAAATTTTAAGTAATTGATTTACTCTATAAACATTTTTCTTTTCATCTAAAGAAACTGCTAACATTTCAGAGTTTACTTTTCTTATATTAACCTTTTGATCTAAAGCATTTTTATAAATTTGATTAGTCTTGTCTTTTGTAACAATTGTAACCGTATCAAAGAAATGATCTGAATAAATTTCATATCCTGATTGTTTTAATTTATCTGCAAAGTTTTTAGCTAATTGAGAAACTCTCTCTGCGATTGTTCTAATACCTTCAGGACCATGATAAATAGCATATGCTGCTGAAACAATTGCCAATAAAGCTTGGGCAGTACAAATATTACTTGTAGCCTTGTCTCTTCTTATATGCTGTTCTCTAGTTTGTAATGATAATCTATATGCTTTGTTACCATGTCTATCAACAGAGACACCGACAATTCTTCCTGGCATAGATCTTTTGTATTCGTCTTTAGTTGCAAAAAAGGCTGCATGAGGTCCACCGTATCCCATTGGAATTCCAAATCTTTGAGAGCTTCCTACAGCAATATCTGCTCCTAGTTCTCTTGGTGTTTTTAACTTAGCAAGCGCTAATAAATCACAAGCTAAAATTGATTTACCATTTTTTTTATGAATTTTACTTATTGCTTCACTCGGATCTTTTATATCTCCTAATGTTCCTGGATATTGTAATATACCACAAACTAAATCTTCTTTTAATTGATCTAATACTTTATCTTCATTGCCAACAAGAACTTTTAATCCCATTGGTTCTGCTCTTGTTTGGATTACATCGATTGTTTGTGGATGACAATTTTCTGATACAAAAACTAAATTGCTGTCCTTTTTATTCAATCTATGACTTAATCCCATTGCTTCTGCAGCTGCTGTTCCTTCATCCAATAAAGATGCATTTGCGATATCCATTCCTGTGAAATCAACTATCATTTGCTGGAAATTAAGTAGCATTTCCAATCTTCCTTGAGCTACCTCGGGTTGATAAGGTGTATAAGAGGTGTACCAACCTGGATTTTCTAAAATATTTCTTAAAATTACATAAGGTGTATAAGTACCATAGTAACCCATTCCTATAAAGTTAGAGTAAATTTGATTTTTTTTCGAAATTGCTTTTAATTTTCTTAATGCTTCATATTCTGAATTAGACTCACCAATATTTAATTCATCTTTTAATTGGATCTTTTCCGGAACTGTACTTTTGATTAAATCATCTAATGATTTATAGTTAAGTTCCTTAAGCATTTTATTTTGATCTTCATCTGAAGGTCCAATGTGTCTTTTTAAAAAATCTTTTTGTGAATTGTGTAACATTAGCTAGCATTCTCCTTTGCAAATTTATCGTATTCTTCTTTGTTCATAAGACCATCCATTTCGGATTGATCTTTCATTTTAAGTTTAAAAAACCATGCTGAACCCTCTGGATCTTCATTAATTTTAGAAGGATCATCTACAATGGCTTGATTTGTATCCACTACTTCGCCACTAACTGGAGTGTAAACATCACTAGCAGCTTTCGTAGACTCTACTACTCCTGCAGTACCATCTTTTTCAACATTAGATCCTTTTTCAGGAAGTTCTGCAAAAACTATGTCACCAAGCATTTCTGTTGCATGTTTTGTAATTCCTATCGTGGCTACATCTCCCTCTAAAGTAATCCACTCATGTTCTTTAGAAAATTTTACTTCACTCATTAATTTACTCCTTTCACATAATTTTTTTTATAAAATGGTAACGCACAAACATTTGCTGGATATTTTTTCCCTCTTACCTCAAGTAAAATTTTAGTATCAACTTTTGAAAACTCTTTATAAACATAACCCATCGCTATAGGTCCATTTACACTTGGTCCAAAAGTTCCACTAGTTATCTCACCAATTTGTTTATCAGTATCATCAAATATTTTAGTTTTTTCTCTAGCAATCAATCTACCTTCAGGCTTTATGCCTACTCTTATTTGGCTTGCTCCATCTCGCATTTGGTTCATAATTTTTTTTGATCCAATAAAACCTCCATTTGATAATCTAGATTTTGAAATTGCCCATCTAAGGTTTGCCTCAACTGGTGTTTTATTAATATCTAATTCGTGACCATATAAACATAACCCAGCTTCTAATCTCAAGGTATCTCTTGCCCCAAGTCCTATAAGTTGTGCTCCTTTTTCTATTAAATTTTCAACAAATTTTTCAGCTTTATCGTTAGAAATTGAAATTTCAAATCCGTCTTCTCCTGTATAACCTGATCTTGTGACAAATAATTTTTGATTATCAGAATCAAACCAATTTCCTGTCATAAAATTTAATTGATCAACCCCATCTATAATTGAGTTTAAAATTTCAACAGACTTAGGTCCTTGAATTGCTATCAACGATCTACTGTTGTCTAAATTCATTTTAAATTTCGTGCCTAGTTGATTAGATAAAATTTCAAAATCTTTATCTTTGCATGCAGCATTTAAGATAATTAAATACCCCTCTTCTATTTTAGTGATAATTAAATCATCATAAATTCCAGCATCTTCATTCATTAAAAAACTATACTTAGAGCAGTTTTGTTTTAGATTTTTTAAATCTAATGGAAAAATTTTTTCTAATTCTTTTGTTAAACTTTCATCACCATATATGAATAGTTGGCCCATATGAGATACATCAAATATTCCAGAATGCGATCTTGTGAATTTATGTTCTTCAATAATGCCTTTGCTATACTGGATAGGCATTTCATAACCAGCAAACTCAACAAACTTAGCGTTATTACTTTGATGTAGTTTATTTAGTGATGTTTTTTTAATTTCCATATTAACTCTTCTTTGCCCCCTCTGTCTTGGTGCCTGAGAGATTTGCTCCTTCGGCGAGAATAATTCTCTTTCCAGAGTTAATATGTACGGTCCTTTTGCCTGAGAGTTTCCGGGGTGGTTGCTCCTTCGGCGCTACAAAAGTAGTCTCTCCCGTATAAGAATTTATAGCACATTTAAAGTTTTAATGTAAAATTTATTTAGCGACCTTTTTGACAAGTAATGGAGACAAAAATTGTATAACTACTGCTGTTATAACAACGGCTCCTCCAAAAAGTACTACAAGTGGTGGGTTTTCATTTGCAAACATCCATGCCCACAAAGGTCCTAGAACAGCTTCAGTTAACATAATTATCCCAACAAATGCTGAAGGAGTTGATCTTGCTCCAATTGTTATAAGTATAAAACCAAGTCCAACTTGAAAAAATCCTGCAATAAAACCTAAAAAAATATCGTTTGTTGAAACAATAATACTTGGTGACATAAACAAACCTATTAATGTTGCAAAAATTCCAGCAACGAGTTGTAAAGGTATCATGTCAACTTTAGGATATTTTCTAACAATTAAAATTAAGATCGCAAATGATATAGGCATTATGAATGCAACTAAATTTCCTATCATTTGACCTGGTGTTAGTGAGCTGCCTAACATAAAAATGATACCAACTACTGCTGTAATAATACAAGCTAATGTAATTTTAGAAATTTTTTCTTTTAAGAATACATAGCCAAAAATTGCTAAAAACAAAGCTTGAGTTTGAATTATAAAGTTTGCATTGGCTACTGTTGTTTCATACATAGCAAATACATAGCTGGCAAATCCAATAGATAAAATTATACCTCCAATTAAACCTGGAATTCCAGATTTATAAAGAGCACTAAAAATTTTTACTTTATAAGTAAATATTAAAAAAATTGTAATTACTCCAATAAAGAAAAGTGATCTCCAAAATAATATTTGCCAAAGTGTCGATCCTTCAAAAGATTTTACTATTAAGCCACCAAAACTTAGCGCACATGCTCCTAAAAAAACTAGAAAAGGTCCTGGTATTTTTGATAAAAAATTCATTAAATTTGAGAAAGTAAATTTTGAGTTTCCATTTCATACAACTTAAATAGAGTCTCTGCATCTGATAAATTAATCTCTTTAAATTTTATTTTTGATCCTGGTGCCATTTGTACCAATCGATCATAATCGGCACTTACAACAGCACCAATTTTTGGATATCCACCAACAGTTCCATGATCTGAAAGCATTATTATTGGATTGCCATCAGCAGGTACTTGAATAACACCCTTAATTAATCCCTCTGATTTAATATTGGTATTTATAATATTCTCTATTTTAGGTCCTTCCAGTCTCATACCCATTCTGTCTGAGAGTTTTGAAACAATAAATTCTTTTTCATAAAATATTTTTTTACCTTCTTCAGAAAAGTAGTCAAAATTAGTACCTTTAATCACCCTTATGTTTTCTATTTTGGTATTAATGTAACTAGTTTTTTTAATATCCTTATTTGAATTAATTTTTTTTAAATTAACTCTTTGTCCTGTATCTAATTTTTTTCCATCATTAGATCCAATATTTGCTTTTGTATTTATAGAACAACTATTCCATTGAAGCTTTATATCTAGCTCACCACCTAACGCTAAATATCCATAAACAGATTTACTCGTGGAAATAATGTTAATTTCATTTCCATTTTCTATTTGATAACTCTCATAACATTTTCCCTCAATTTCAGTATCATCTTTTTTTATAGTAAAAATTACATCTCCAGTAATTGCAAAATTAATTTTTCCTCCTGTGTATTTTAGATGAGGTCCTTGATACGCAAACTCAATAATTGCTGAGTCTAAATTATTATTAACAAGTTTGTTAGCTATAAGATAATTTCTATTATCCATAGCACCACTAAATGGAATGCCAATATGATAAAGGTGATCCCTGCCTTTATCTTGAAAGGTTGTGTTAATACCGGGTCTAATTATCTCAAAATAGTTATCACTCATTATAATTCTTATATTGATCTAAACTTATTTCTTTAAAAGTTACTGTATCTCCCGGATTTATTAAGGTTGGTTCATCTTCTAATGAACTATCAAACACTTTGACTGGCGTATTTCCAAAAATATTCCATCCACCAGGACTTTCAAAAGTATAAATATTAGCAAATTGCTCAGTTAATCCTACAGAGCCTTTAGGAACTTTTACTCTTGGAGTTTCTAAACGTTGAGCTCTCATATTTTGATCTAGGTCACCCAAAAAGGGCATGCCAGCAATAAAACCAGTCATGTAACAAAAATATTCTTTATTTAAGAAATTTTCTAAAATTTTATCCCTACTTAAATTTAATATTTTTTCTAACCGTTTTACATCCAGTGATAAGCTTTCATGACAGCATACTGGAATTTCTATTCTCTTAGTGTTGAGTTTTAAATTAGTTTCAACATTAAGATTTTCAATATTTTTTTTAACCTCATTAAAGTTTGTTTGTTTGAGATCATATGAAATAATAAGTTTGTTATAAGATGGTGTTAAATTATTAATACCTTTTACTTTTTTTTCTTTGATCGTTTTGAAATATTTTATTACTTGTGAATTAATTGATTTATTTACTTCGTTGCCAAAATCACAATACAAAGCTGTATCACCAAGATTTGATATATTTTTTATCATGTTATGTTATACTTAGCATTATACTATGGAAATTAATATAAATTGTGATTTAGGCGAAAAATCAAAACATCATTCAAATAAGTATGATCCGGACTTGTTAGAAATAGTTAATTCAGCAAATGTTGCATGTGGTTATCATGCGGGAGATGATGAGTCTATGAAACAAGTTGTTCAAATTTCAAAAAAAAATGGCGTGAGTATTGGAGCACATCCATCATTTAACGATCCTGAAAATTTTGGGAGACAAAGAATTAACCTCACTCCAGGTGAAGTAAGACAATTAATTATTGATCAATATGAAATTCTTCAAAAAATTGCTCAAGATTATGGAGAAAATGTAACACACATAAAACCACATGGAGCTTTAAATAACATGGCATGTGAAGATATAGATTTAGCAACGACACTGGCGAAAGCTATAAGTGATATTAGTAAAGATTTGATTTATTTAGTACCTACTGGATCTAAAATGGAAGTAGCAGCAAAAAAACTAAATATGCGTATAGCGTGTGAAATATTTGCTGATAGAAATTATGAAGATGACGGAAATCTAGTTTCTAGAAAAAAACCTAACGCATTAATTACCAATCCTTTAGAAGCTCAAAAACACGTGTTAAATATGGTAAAAAATCAGTCACTTAATTGTCACAGTGGAAAGCAAATACCTTGTGAAATCGACTCTGTGTGCATACATGGAGATAATGAAAGTTCGCTAGCTACTGCTAAATCAATAAAAGATAACCTAGTAGAAAACGGACTGATTTTGAAACCTTTAACACAAATGGAGAAATTTAATTAATGATAAAAAATACTTTAATAACATTTTTTTTGTTAATTCTTTTATCTGCTAATTCATATTCTGCTGGCACAAGCTCTAGCTCAGATTCAAATAGCACTAGTACAAACTATAGCAAAGCAGTTAAATTAGTAAAAGCTGCAAAAAAATTTGAAAATAATGGAAAAACGGAAAAAGCTAATAAAAGATATATGAAAGCTCTAAAGCTTTTAATTAAATCAAATAAAAGTAAACCAAATAAAGCGGATACTTTAAACTATTTAGGTTTTACTACTAGAAAACTTGGGGATTTTGAAACTGGAGAAAAATACTATCTTCAAGGTCTTGCTATTGAACCTAATCATATTGGTATTAACGAGTATTTAGGGGAACTTTATGTTGCAACAAATAGAATTGATCTAGCCAATGAAAGATTAAAAATCCTAGAAAGTTGTAGCTGTAAAGAGTACGATAGTTTAAAACAAATAATTGCTGGAACAAAAAAATCTAAATATTAGTTAATATTTTGAACCATTTGTTGTGGCATCCATAAAGCTATCTCTGGAAAAATAACAACAAGAATTACTGCAAGGATCATTAACATGAACAATGGGAATGCACTCCTTGCAATAAACCCCATATCTTTGTTAGCCATTCCTTGCAATACAAATAAATTAAATCCCACAGGTGGTGTTATTTGAGCCATCTCAACCACAATGACTAAAAATATTCCAAACCAAATCATATCGAAACCAGCCTGTCTAATCATTGGTTCAATGATTGCCATTGTAAGTACTACTGCTGAAATTCCATCAAGAAACATTCCTAGAATAATATAAAAAATCATTAAAACAAAAATTAATACATACGGCGATAGTTCCATATTTTGTATCCAAATAGCTAAATTTCTTGGAAGACCAGTAAATCCCATAGCTAATGATAAAAATGTAGAGCCAGCTAAAATGAAAGCTATCATACAAGATGTTTTAGTTGCTCCTAATAAAGATTGTTTAAATGTTTCAATAGTTAAACTCTTTTGAAAGTAAGATAAAATTAAAGCCCCTACTACACCTAAAGATGCTGCCTCAGTTGCTGTTGCAACTCCAGTGTATATTGATCCAATTACAGCTGAAATTAATATAATTACTGGTAATAATTGTTTTGATTTTCTTATTTTTTCTATAAAAGAAAAATTTTCTACATACTTTGGCATGCTTTTTTTATTTATTAAAGACCAGATCATCACATAAGACATAAATATAAGTGCAATCATTATCCCTGGAATAATTCCTGCAATAAATAGTTTTGCTATAGACTCTTGAACAGTTACTCCATAAATTATTAATATTATTGAAGGAGGTATAAGAAGTCCTAAAGTTCCTGAACCTGCTAGACTACCTAACAAAATTTTTTCTGGATACTTTCTTTTTCTCAGTTCTGGTATAGACATCTTACCTACTGTTGCAACGGTTGCAGCAGAAGAGCCAGAAATTGCAGCAAAAAGTGCACAACCAACAACATTTACATGAATTAATCCACCAGGTAATTTTTGCATCCATGGTGATAGTCCAGCAAATAAATTTTCAGATAACTTGGTCCTAAATAATATTTCACCCATCCAAACAAATAATGGTAAAGCTGTTAATGTCCATGATGATGAGGTTCCCCATATCGTAGTTGCCATGGCATCCCCAACTGGTCTTGAAGTAAATAACATCATCCCAATTGTTGAAACTCCTATCATGCTTATCGCTACCCAGATGCCAGATCCAAGAAAAAATAAAAGTACACTTATGAAAAATATAATGAGAAATATTTCAGTCATTCTTACTTAAAATTGTTAAAATAAATTTATGTAAAACAGCTATAAAAAGAATTAAAGATCCAATAGCAACACTAGTTTGAGGTATCCAAATTAAGATCTCATCTGCACCTTCGCTTCTCTCTTGAAAATCATAAGAGATTAATAACATTTTCCATAAGTAAAAAGATAAATAACCTGAAAAAATTGTTGCTACAATCAGACACCATATTTCTAAAAACCTCTTATAAGATGAAGAGGCTTTTTCTAAGAAAAGAGTAATTCGAATATGTCCACCCTCAACAAAAGTAAAGGCTAAAGCATAAAAAGAAGCTGCAGCCATGCAGTAGCCTGAGTACTCAGCTAAACCCCTTATGTAAAAACCAAAAATCCTTGAGGAAATTCCAATTAAAATAAATACTGCAACAAGAATTAAAAAAAAAGCAGCTAAATAACCTGAAAATTTGTAAAGTTTATTTAGATTATTATTTATTGATTGAAACATTTAGTAAAAAGGCCAACTTACTACAAGTTGGCCTTTTTTTTAAGACTATTTATTTGTAAGCAGATAAAACTGCAGCACCTCTGTCTCCAGCTTTTGCTTTCCATTCTTCAGACATTGTTGCTCCAACTTTTTCAAAGTGTTTTTTCAAAGCTGAATTAACTTCGCCTACTTCCATGCCAGCATCGGCTAAAGCTTTTTTGTCTCCAGTATTACCTTGTTTAGATAATTCCCAACCTTTTTCTTCAGCAATTGCAGCTTGATTCATGACAAGATCTTGAGTTGCTTTATCAAGTTTATTCCAAGCAGCTTTATTTGCTATAATCATATTTTTTGGAAACCATGCTGCTATATCATAAAAATATTTCACACCATTTTCCCAAATCTTACTATTTTTACCAGTTGTAGGAGATGTAATCATACTTTCCACTGCTCCAGTAGAAAATGCTTGGCTTATTTCAGCTGCTTCAATTTTGGTTGGTGCCATTCCTGTTAACTCTGCAATTCTAATTGTTGCAGAGTTATATGCTCTAAATTTTAATCCATTTAGATCACCAACTTTTTTAATTTGCTTTTTACTGTAAAGTCCTTGTGCAGGCCATGGTACTGCATAAAGAAATACCAATCCTTTTTCGTCAAGACTCTTAACAATATATGGCTTTGAAGCTTCATATAATTTCATAGCATCATCATAAGAACTTGCTAAGAATGGCAATGAATCAATTTCATACAAAGGGTCCTCCTTTCCAAGAGCTGACATAAATCTTTCACCGATAGGTGCTTGACCTGTTCTAACAGCTCTGAAAATTTCACCACCTTTAAATAATGAACCACCTGGGTGAGTAACAATTGTAAGTTTTCCACCACTTTTTTCAGTTACATTCTTTGCAAATTCTGTTGCATTAGCAGAATGAAAGTTTCCAGCACCATAAGCAAGTGCCATATCCCATTTTTCAGCCAAAGAAACGTTTACAAATAACAATACTGAAGTAATTGTAGATATAAATAATTTGAATAATTTCATCTATCCTCCTTTTTAAAA
>CACNXU010000004.1 GCA_902624585.1 uncultured Pelagibacteraceae bacterium
ATACTTTCCACTTTAATTTTAACTACTTTATTAATCTTAAAATCCTTAGAAGAAAATGTAGTTTATTTTCAATCACCAACTGACATTAAATTATTAAATGAATTAGAAAAAAATAAAATTAGAGTTGGAGGTATGGTTAAAAAAAATTCAATTTCGATTAATGCCAAGGAGCTAAATTTTATAATTACAGACCAAAAAAATGAAATTAATGTAACTTATTCAGGAGCTGTTCCAAATTTATTTGCTGAAGGTAAAGGTGTAGTTGCAGAAGGTTTTTTAAAAGATAGAAACTTTTTCAGCGCTACAAAAATTTTAGCAAAACACGATGAAAATTATATGCCACCTGAAGTAAAAGAGGCTCTGGGGGAAAAATAAATTGATATATAGTCTAGTTGGATATTATTCTTTAGTATTAGGATTAATTGTTGGATTAACGTTATTCTATTTTTCTTTTAAAAATTTTAATAATGCAACAATATTAAATTCTAAAATATTATCTTTTACATTTTTACAATTTTTTTTTGTTGTTATTAGTTTTTTGTGTTTAATTTTTTCTTTTGTTGTCTCAGATTTTAGTAATGAAACAGTTTTTAATAATTCCCATACTACAAAACCTTTATTTTATAAAATAAGTGGGACTTGGGGAAATCATGAAGGAAGTTTATTATTGTGGTTATTAGTTTTAACATTTTTTATATTTATTTTTTTATTAAAAACAAAAAATCAACCAATAAAGTACAAAATATTAACTTTAGTTTTTCAGCAAGTAATAATTATTGGATTTTTTATTTTTTTAATAAAGACATCAAATCCATTTAATTATCTTTTCCCTATACCAGTTGAGGGATTGGGTTTAAATCCAATTTTACAGGACCCAGCTTTAGCAATTCATCCACCAATTTTATATTTAGGGTATGTTGGATCATCGATAATTTTTTCATCAGTATTGTCTGCGACAGCTTTAAAAATGATCTCAATTAGCTGGGCAACTCATATTAAAAAATGGATCCTGACTTCATGGATATTTTTAACATTAGGCATTTTACTTGGATCAATATGGGCTTATTATGAGTTGGGATGGGGAGGATTTTGGTTTTGGGATCCGGTGGAAAATGTATCGTTAATGCCATGGCTTGCATTAACTACTCTATTACATTGTATTATGGTTCTAGAAAAAAAAAATATTTTAAGTTCATGGACAATTATTCTTTCAATAGCAACGTTCACTTTAAGTATGTGTGGAACTTTTCTTGTAAGATCAGGTATTTTAAATTCTGTACATACATTTGCAAATGATCCAGAGAGAGGTGTTTTTATATTAATTTTTCTATTTATATTAATTTTTTTATCATTATTTATTTTTTTCTTTTTTCACAAGGATAATGAAAAAAATTCCAATCAGTTTTTTTGGCTAAGTAAAGAAACATCAATTTTAATAAATAATTGGTTTATGATGTATTTTTTGTCTGTCGTTTTAATTGGAACTGTTTATCCTATATTTTTAGACGTTATATCCTCAGAAAAAATATCAGTAGGTCCTCCTTTTTATCATAAGTTAATAATACCATTTTTAATTCCATTTTTACTAATGATGGCAATAGGACCTAAATTAAAATGGATAAAGTCAGATTTTGAGAATAAATTTTACCTTATTTGCTTATTGTTAATATCAATTTTCTTAGCTTATTTTATATTAAAAAGTTTTAATCAGAAAATTTTGATTAATACAATTTTGATATCAAGTGCACTTTATTTATTTTTTATAACAATTAGAGATTTTTTTGTTAAGAAATATAAAAACTTGTCTCAAAATATTTCTCATTTTGGATTTAGTTTATTAATTTTAAGTATTTTATTTAACAATCTTTTTTCAAGCGAAATCATAACTAATTTAAAGGTGGGTGAAACTTTTGAAAATTCAAAAGTAAATATATATTTTGAGAGTATAGACTCAAAAAAAAGTAAAAATTATGACTCAATTATTGCAAATTTTATTATTCGAAACTCAAATGGAGAGAAAGACAAACTTTCACCAGAGTTAAGAATTTATAACCAACCTGTTATTGCTACAAGTGAAGCTGATATCAAAACAAGTCTTATTTCAGATAAATTTATTGTAGTTAATTTGGTACAAAATCAAGATTATTTTAATGTAAGATACCAGGTTAAACCATTAATGATGTGGATTTGGATTTCAGTTATATTGATATCTTTTGGTGGTTTAATTAGCTTAATAAAAAAAAAATCATGAGAAACAAAATATTATCCATCTCTGTCTTTTTGTTTTTTTCTATCGTATTTGTTATTTTTTTTAAAGGTTTAAAAGAAACAAATATTTATACTCCTGATTTAGATATAAAAAAAGAAATTCCTTTTTTTCATGCCAAAGACTTTTACACAGGCAAGAAATTAAATACGTCAGATATTTTTAAATTAAATCAAACATATTTATTAAATATATGGTCTTCATGGTGTGTACCATGTAGAAAAGAGCATCCCCTCTTATTGAGTTTAAATGAAAATAAAAAAATAAACATTATAGGCATGAATTATAAAGATAATAAAATTAATGCTGAAAAATTTTTAAAAGAATTGGGCAATCCATATAAGAGAGTATTTGAAGATTTAGAAGGAACAATTGCAATAGAGTGGGGAGCATATGGAGTTCCTGAAACTTTTTTGATTTACAATAATAAAATAATTAGAAAATATATAGGACCCTTAAACTTAAATATTATTGAGGAAATAAAATTATTAATTAAATGAATATTTTAAAAATCATTATTATTATTTTTCTTATTTATCCAACAAGCAATCTTAAAGCGGAAGATTTAGAAATGAAAAATAAAATAACTAAAAATTTACGCTGTCTTATCTGTCAAGGCCAGTCTGTCTATGACTCAGACTCTGAATTTGCCAATAGTTTAAAAATTATAGTTGATAAAAAAATTAATGAAGGTCTTTCAGAGGATCAAATATATGAATTTTTCAAGAACAAGTATGGAGAATGGATACTTTATGATCCTGGATTAAATAAAAATACTTATATTCTTTGGTTATTGCCGTTATTGATATTTTTAGCAGGAGGTGCAATAATCTATAATAGTTTTATAGTTAAAAAATAAATTAATCTATGACCACTCTTAAAAAATTTATAATTAATGTTTTTATAATCATATTTGCTTTTTCATCAATTGCTGAGGAAAAAGTTTCAAATGAACAAAATACTGAATTTAGTGTTTATACAGGAATGTTTGATTTTAGCGATGATGGAAAAAGATCAACTTTAATTGGTTTTCAGCATCAAAACGAAAATTTAAATAGAGACACTTTTTTAGGAAACCTCTCCCCAATAACTGGATTTTTAATAACAGCTGATAACGCAGGATATGTTTACACAGGTGTTCAGGCTCAATATAAATTAGGAGCATTAAATCTAACTCCTAGCTTTACACCAGGAATATATCACGAAGGAGATGGTAAAGATTTAGGTCATTTAATTGAATTCAAAAGTGAACTACAAATTTCACTTGATTTATCAAAAACAAGTGAATTAGGCTTTTCTTACAATCATATATCTAATGCTAGTTTAGGAGATAAAAATCCTGGGGCAAATAGTTATATGTTTAATTTTTTTAAAAACTTTTAAAAGGTAATCATGAATTTAAATGATTGTCATAATTTTAGTGATTTTAGAAAACTTGCTAAAAAAAAATTGCCATCACCAATTTTTCACTACATAGATGGGGCTGCAGATGATGAAATCACTTACGCTAGAAATACAAGCGCATTTGATGATGTTGATTTAGTGCCAAATGTTTTAAGAGGTGTAGAGAATGTGGATTTATCGACAACAATATTTGGAAAAAAATTAGATTTACCTTTTTATTTATCACCTACCGCCTTACAGAGATTATTTCATTATGATGGTGAAAGAGCTGTGGGTAAAGCAGCTAAAAAATATAATACCATGTTTGGGGTATCGGCACTAGCAACAGTAAGTGTGGAGGAAATTTCTTCACTCGTTGATACGCCAAAAATGTTTCAGTTTTATTTTCATAAAGATAGAGGTTTAAATGACTCTTGTTTAGAAAGAGCAAAAGCAGCTAATTTTGATGTCATGGCTTTAACGGTTGATACAATTACAGGAGGAAACAGAGAAAGAGATTTGAGAACTGGGTTTACATCACCACCTAAACTAACATTATCAAGTTTATTTAGTTTTGCGACAAAGCCAATGTGGGGAATAAATTATTTAACAAAAGGTAAGTTTGAACTACCTCATCTTCAAGATTTTGTAAAAGAGGGTACGAGCACAAACTCTTCAATTGGAAATTATTTCTCCACAATGCTAGATCAATCAATGAACTGGAAAGATGCCGAACAACTTTGCTCTAAATGGGGAGGTCATTTCGCTTTGAAAGGTGTTATGAGTGTCGAAGATGCAAAAAGAGCTGTAGATATTGGATGCACAGGAATAATGGTTTCAAATCATGGTGGAAGACAACTTGATGGATCAAGATCACCTTTTGATCAACTTGCTGAAATCGTTGATGCTGTTGGTGACAAGCTGGATGTGATCTGTGAGGGGGGAATTCACAGAGGAACTCATATGCTTAAAGCATTGTCATTAGGTGCAAAAGCATGTTCTGGTGGCAGACTTTACTTATATGCTTTAGCAGCAGCTGGACAAGCAGGCGTTGAGAGAGCTTTAGAGAAGTATAAATCTGAATTAATTAGAGATATGAAGTTGATGGGATGTACAAAGATAAGTGATCTTAATAGAAATAATTTAAGATTTAGAAAATAAAATCATGAACATTAAGGACTGTTATAATTTTGATGATTTCAGAAAATTAGCAAAAAAAAAACTACCAGCACCGATTTTTCATTACATCGATGGTGGTGCAGATGATGAAGTCACACTAAATAGAAATACAGAAGCATTTAATGATTGTGACTTGGTTCCAAATATTCTTAACAGCGTTGGTGAGCCAGATCTATCAACAACAGTGTTTGGTAGGAAAATAAGTATGCCATTATTTTTATCACCTACAGCGATGCAAAGTTTGTATGATCCAGAAGGAGATAAAGCATCTGCGAGAGCAGCTGAAAAATTTGATACTATTTATAGTATGTCTACTATGGCGTCTTTTTCAATTGAAGAGGTCGCAAATGTTTCAAGTGGTCCGAAACTTTTTCAACTTTACATTCATAAAGATAAATCAATCACAGATGATTTAATTGATAGATGTTCTAGAGCAAATTTTGATGGCATGTGTATTACAGTTGATACTCTTGTAGCAGGTAATCGCGAACGTGATCATAGAACAGGTTTTACAACTCCACCAAAATTTACTTTGGATAGTTTATTAAGTTTTGCAATGAGACCAGGATGGGTTTTTAAATATTTTACTAACAGAAAATTTGAATTAGCAAATATTAAGAATAAGACAGATAAGGGTACCAATATTGCAAAATCAGTAATGGATTATATTAACGAGCAATATGATCCTGCAATGAATTGGAAAGACGCTGAATATTGCATTAAAAAGTGGAACAAACCAATGGCACTAAAGGGAGTTATGTCAGTTGAAGACGCTAAGAAAGCAATTGATATTGGTTGTACAGCAATAATGATATCAAACCATGGGGGAAGACAACTTGATGGTTCAAGGTCTCCTTTTGATCAAGTAAAAGCAATTTCTGATGCAGTAGGTGATAAATTGGAAATTATTTTAGATGGTGGCGTAAGAAGAGGAACGCATGTTTTAAAGGCATTGGCTGCAGGAGCAACAGCATGTAGTTTTGGAAAAGCATTTCTTTTTAGTTTGGGAGCTGGTGGACAAAAAGGCGTTGAAAGATTGTTGGAAAATATGCAAAAAGAAATAAGACGTAATATGGTGTTAATGGGCTGTAAATCTGTAAAAAATCTTGATGCGTCAAAAATAGTATACCGAAATTAAATACTGCTTAAATTCAGCTTTAATTGATTAATATTAACAAATTTATTTTTCAATTCAGAATAGACAAAAAAGTTTTTTTCGTTTAGTTTGGCGACTTTAATTTTATGAAATTAGCTGAGTCATTAAATAGATTAGGTACTGAAAGTGCTTTCACAGTTTTAGCTGAAGCTAAAAAACTTGAAGCACAAGGTAAACCAATGATTCATTTAGGTTTAGGTCAACCTGATTTTAAAACACCTAAGCATGTTGTTGAAGCTGCAAAAAAAGCTTTGGATGATGGTCATCATGGTTATGTTATGTCTAATGGTATTCCAGAATGTAGGCAAGCGGTAACTAGATGGATTAAAAAGCGTTATAATGCAGACGTTGATTTCGAGAGAATACTTATTATGCCAGGTGGTAAACCAACCATGCATTATGCTATTCAATGTTTTGGTGAACCAGGCGCTGAAATAATTCACCCAACACCTGCATTTCCAATTTATGAGTCTATGATAAATTATACTGGTTCAAAAGCAGTGTCATATGACTTAACAGAAGATAAGGACTTAAAATTTAATGCAGATAAAATTTTGTCCTTAATAACTGATAAAACTAGATTGTTAATTTTAATTAATCCAAACAATCCAACAGGAAGTTTTGTAGAAAAACCAGAAATTGACAAGTTAGCTGAAGGATTAAAAAAACATCCACATGTAACAATTTTAAGTGATGAAATTTATAGTAGACAAATATTTGACGACAAAGAAATGCCAACCTTTTTTAATTATCCTGAGTTACGAGATAGATTAATTGTCCTAGAAGGCTGGAGTAAAGCTTATTCAATGACTGGTTGGAGACTTGGTTGGAGCTTTTGGCCAGAACACTTAGTTGAACATGTAAACAAATTATTAATCAATAGTGTATCATGTGTAAATGCTGCTGCACAGTTTGCAGGTATTGCAGCTTTAGATGGTCCAGATGACTCAATTCATGAAATGATGGAAAAATTTACTCAAAGAAGAAAACTAATACACGAGGGATTAAACAGTCTACCTGGTGTTGAATGCAGTTTACCTGGAGGCGCTTTTTATGCATTTCCAAAAGTGATAGAAACTGGAATGAATGGTTCTGAATTTTGCAAAAAAGCAATGCATGAAGCTGGAGTTGCTATTGTTCCAGGAACAGCTTTTGGTAAAACTTGTCAAGATTACGTAAGATTTAGTTTTGCAGCTTCTAGAGATAATATTTCTCAAGCATTAGACAATATAAAAAAAATGCTTACTAAATAAGCTGTATTTTATTCAAATTTTTTATTATTATCGCCATAATGAATGAACAAGTTAAAAGTGAATTAAAAAAAATCTTTAACGGAAGATTTTCCACATCTGAGTCAACAAGAGCAAATTATGCAAGAGGTGAGGATACTTATGACCCTATATTGTCACAAGCAGTTGTATTCCCAGAGACAAATGAGGAAGTTTCTCAAATTTTAAAATTATGCAATGAGCACAAAATACCAGTTGTACCTTTCGGAACGGGAACTTCCTTAGAGGGAAACGCTGTTGGTAACTCAAATGGAATAACAATTTCATTAGAAAAAATGAATAAAGTTTTGTCGGTAAATGCTGAAGATTTTGACTGCAGAGTTCAAGCTAATGTCACCAGAAAACAATTAAATGAATATTTAAGAGAAGACGGTGTTTTTTTTCCAATTGACCCAGGTGCTGACGCTGCATTAGGAGGCATGGCATCAACATCTGCTTCGGGAACAATGGCTGTTAAATATGGAACAATGAGAACAGTTATTTCAGGCTTAACAGTAATTTTACCAAATGGTGATATAATTAAGACAGGAGCTCGAACAAAAAAAACATCAGCTGGTTATAATTTAACAAACTTATTTATAGGATCTGAAGGCACTCTTGGTATAATTACTGAGGTGCAACTTAGATTGTCACCAATTCCTGAAAGTATTATGAGTGCTGTATGCTATTTTCCCGATCTAGCTTCAGCAGTTAAAACTGCACAAGAAGTCATACAATATGGAGTACCTATTGCGAGAATTGAAATGCTCAATAAAGATCAAATGGAAATAAGTATTAAGTATTCTAAGTTAGATAATATTAAAGCATCTCCAACTTTATTTTTTGAGTTTCATGGTAGTGAGACAACAAACAATGAGTCAATAAGTATTGTTGAAGAATTATCTAAAAATAATAATGGCAGTGATTTTCAGTGGGCATCTTCTCCAGAAGAACAAAAAAAATTGTGGAAAGCAAGACATGATGTTTATTATTCAGTAAAAGCTTTAGGTGACAATATGAAAGTTTATTCAACAGATGTTTGTGTACCAATATCTAGATTGGTTGAATGTATTTCCTGGGCTGAAAAAGAGGTCAAAAGATTGGGACTTACTGCTCCAATGGTTGGACACGTCGGTGATGGAAATTTTCATTCAATAGTTTTATACGACCCACAGGATAAAGAAAAACAAAAAAAAATAAGACAGTATAGCGATGACTTAATCAGTAAAGCTCTAGAATTAGAAGGCACTATCACAGGTGAGCATGGTATTGGACTCCAAAAGAAACATTATCTTTTAAAAGAACATCACGATAACGTTCCTGTTATGAAAGCAATTAAGAGAAGTTTAGATGTTAACAATATTATGAATCCAGGAAAAGTTTTTGATTTAAACTAATCAAAATAGTCATGAAAAAAATACTTATTACTAGAAAACTTTTAAGATCTTGTGAAGATAAAGCTGAAGAAATGTTTGATGCAAATTTCAATTCTAACGACGAACTTTATTCACAAAAAAAACTCATAGAGTTAAGTGCAGGCAAGGATGGCATTCTATCCTCTTTAACGGATAAACTGGATACCGAAACAATAAACCAACTTCCAGATAGCATTAAAATTATATCAAATTTTGCTGTTGGATTTGGAAATATAGATTTAGACGCTGCTAAAAATAGAGGTATTGCTGTAACAAACACACCAGATGTTTTAACAGATGCAACAGCTGAAATTGGAATTTTGTTAATACTTGGTGCATGTAGAAGAGCTTCAGAAGGAATTGAAAGTGCAAAACAAGGCGGCTGGAAATGGTCAGCAGACTATTTAATAGGAAAACAACTAACTGGATCTAGATTAGGAATTTTAGGAATGGGAAGAATTGGTCAAAAAATTGCAAAGATAGCGAGTTCTTTAGGTATGATTATTCATTATCATAACCGATCAAAATTAAGTGAAGATAAAGAACAAGGTGCAACTTATCATGATAATTTAAAAAGTCTTTTGTCAGTATCTGATGTACTTTCTGTATGTTGTCCTGCATCAAAAGAAACAGTAGATATGATTAATAAAGAGACATTGGAGTACTTACCAAAAGGTGCTGTTGTTACTAACGTTGCTAGAGGAGATATTATTGAAGATGAAGCTATGATTGATGCTCTTGATAGGAGAAAAGTTTATGCAGTCGGTTTAGATGTATACAAAAATGAGCCAAATTTAAATCCAGGTTATTTAAAACATAAAAGTGCTTTCATCCTCCCACATCTTGGCAGCGCAACTAAAGACACTCGTACCGCAATGGCTAACTTAGCTATTGATAATTTGGATGAATACTTCAAAACGGGAAATTGTAAAAATAAAGTAAATTAAAAAAGTCTAATCGTAGTTTAAGTTCTAGATAACAACAGCATTGAAACTCCAATAACAAAAATAATTATTCCAATAATTTCTATAATTTTTACTTTCTCTTTAAAAATATATCTTGAAGAAAAATAACTAAATAATAATTCAATTTGACCAACCGCTCTTACAAATGAGGACTGTATTAAAGTGAAAGCATAAAACCAAGATAATGATGCTAATAATCCAGCTATACCCGTTAAAAAACATTCATACTTATCACGATATAGTTTCTTAAATTCTGATTTTTCAAAAAAAATTAAATAAATGGTTAAAATTAATGTTTGTATAAATAAGCCAATGAATAGTGCTGTAATAGCTTTCCCAAAATTTGAGCTAATATTTTCTAATGTTAAAATAGCCGCTCTAAAATAAACAACACTTAAACCTAAGAACAATCCTGAAATCAAACCAATTATAGTAGTTTTTGAAAATAAATTATTAAGAAAAAGTCTCAAATCTTTTACAGATAATAATATAACACCGAGTGTTGATATAATAATTCCACTAATTCCAAACTTATTTAGTTTTTCGTTTAATATTAAATATTCAAATAATGCTACTTGGATAACCTCAGTTTTGCTAAGAGATGTGCCTACAACGAAATTTGAAAAATTAAATAAATATAATAAAAAAAATGTAAAAATAATTTGAAATATTGATGCTAGAGAAACGTTAAGTAGGAACCCTGGTTGTACTAAAATTTCTTTCAAGATTTGTAAGTCTCTAAAGAATATAAAAAATAAGATTGCTGAAAAAGGTAATGCAAATGCAAACCTAACATATGTAGAAGCTAAAGTAGAAACATCTTTATTTAATTTTTTTTGTAATGATGATCTTAAATTTTGAAAAAAAGCACCAAAAACTGTAACTAATATCCAATTCATTAATAATTATTTATTTGTAAAATATATAAAAGTCGACTTTAATATTAAGTTAAACAATTAAGAGGGAAATAAAATGAAAATATTAAAAAAAATAATTTTTTCTCTAATTTTTGTTTCTATTGCAAGTGCAAGCATTGCTGAAACAAAAATGAGAATAACTCTTCAACTACCTTTAAAAGCACACTTAGGTCAAAACCTTTTAGTGTTTAAAAAAGAATTGGAGTCAAGATCAGACATAAAAGTAGAAATTTATGACTCTGCACAACTTTATAAAGACAAGGAAGTGCCTCAAGCTGTAGGTTCAGGCGCTATTGAGGCAGGTGTTGCGTCAATAACTAGATTTGCGGGCACAAATCCAGAGGTTGATATTTTTTACTTACCATTTCTATTTGACTCAGAGGCAAAAATTAGAAAAGCAACCAAAGCTGGATCTGAAATCAGATCAATACTTGACCCGGCTATAGCTTCTACAGGCGCTGTACCATTGTATTATCAGGCTTATGGATCTGCAATTATGCTTTCTAATGGCGGACCTATGAAATCGCCTTCTGATTTTAAAGATAAGAAAATCAGAGTCTTTGGAAAAACTTTAGGAGCTTTTATAAGTTCTTTAGGGGGTAAGCCTGCATTAATATCTGGATCTGAACAATACCTAGCTTATCAAAGAAAAACTGTAGATGCTGGTATGACAGGAGTATCGGGTGTTAAATCAAGAAAGCTTTATCAAGTTATGGACACTTTAACAGTAACTAATCATGGAGATATAGAGTTCGTTGTTGTTGCAAACGATAAATGGTTAAAATCATTAACTCAAAAACAAAGAGATGCCATTGCTGAAGCTTCTAAAGTCGCTGAGAAGGCTGTTAGAGATGACATGGCTAATATAGAAGCAGCTGCTTATAAAGAAGCAAAAGAAAATGGGATGAATATTGTGAACTTATCAAGTTCTGAAACATCTGCTCTTAAAAAAGCATCTTCCTCAGTAATAGATGATTATATTTCTAGAACTGGTGGAGCTGGTGGAGTCGGCGATAAGTTAGTTAAAGCTGCTAACAATCTATAATTAAATATAAAATAAACCCCACAATTAAATTTGTGGGGTTTTGTTATGAATTACTACGATAAAATTGTAAAATATTCAGGTTATTTAGCGTCAGCTTTATTTATATCTATAGGATTTATAGTTTCTTATGAAGTTATCATGAGATACTTGTTTAATTCACCTACTATTTGGGTGAATGAGGTTTCAAGGTTTTTACAAATTTGGGCGACTTATCTTGCATTAACTTATTCATTTCATAAACAAGATTTTATTAGAATTACTGTTATTTACGATAGATTAAATGAAACTGGAAAAAAAATTTTAGATTTTATTAGTTTTATTTTTATTATTATCTTTAGTTGTTTCGTTGTTTATTATGGATGGTTAATTGCATATGACTCTTTAAAAGTCGGACGAACCAGCTCAACTATTTTAGATGTTCCGTCATTTTTAACAGAATTAGCGATACCTCTCTGTTTCGCTTTTTTAGTTTTAAGAGTAATTTTGGAGGCAATAAGATATATTAGGAATTTTTCCAAATGATAGTTGCAATAATTCTTTTTGTTCTTTTTTCAATATTATTTTTAGGAGTGCCAATCGCCTTTGGTCTTGGTTCGCTGGGTTTGGGTTTAATGTTATTAGGGGATATTTCCCCTCTTATGATTCCGCAGACCTTTTATAGTGTTGCAGATAATTTTATACTTTTAGCTGTACCAATGTTTTTAATGATGTCTAATATTCTTTTAAAAGCAGGTGTTGGTGAAGATCTGTTTAATTTTGCTCAAAGCTGGGTAGGAAATTTTCCAGGAGGATTAGCAATAGCAACTATAGTTTCATGCAGTATTTTTGCAGCAATCTCGGGTTCATCAGTTGCTACTGCTGCAACGATTTCAACTGTAGCATTCCCTGCAATGATTAAAAGAGGTTATCATAGAAATTTTACATTGGGTATTTTAGCTGCAGGAGGAACATTAGGAATTTTAATACCTCCCTCTATTCCAATGATTGTATATGCATTTGTTGTTGAAGAATCTGTATTAAGTATGTTTTTAGCTGGTATTGGACCAGGAATAGTATTGGCACTTTTTTTTATTATTTTTTCAGTCATTTATGTAATTTTTTTTAATAAAGAAGTTCAGAATGTCAAAACTTCATTTGAAGATAAAATTAAATATACAAAAAAAGGTTTACCAGTTCTACTAATGGCTTTTATAATGTTAGGAGGAATTTATGCTGGTATATATACTCCTACCGAAGCAGGTGGAATAGGTTTTTTAATATCTTTTATATACGTTGTTACAAAAAAAAAATTAGATTTTAAAGGTTTTATGGAGGCTGGTTTAGAAACCATGAAGACAACAGTAACAATATTTATTATTATAGCTGGTGCAAAAATTTTTGGTAAAGCTATTTCGCTTTATAGAATACCTCAAGAACTCTCTGCTTTTATTGTTACAAATATAACCGAGCAAGGAATGTTTATATTCGTTGTTGCAATCACTTTATTAATTCTAGGATTTATAATGGAAACCTTGTCATTAATATTAATTATGATGCCTATATTTGCTATCTCTATTGCTGCAATGAATATAGATTTAATTTGGTTTGGAATTATTTTTACACTTATGATTGAGTGTGCATTGATAACACCGCCTGTAGGCTTAAATATTTATGTTTTGCAAGCGATTGGAAAAGCAAAAATGTCTGAAATAGCCAAAGGTGTTATACCTTTTGTACTAATCATGCTTTTTACAGTTTATGTGATTTACTTGTTTCCTGACTTAGCATTATATATACCTTTTAAATTATAACTATGTTCTCAAAAATTAAATCAAAAGATAAAGCAGAAAATTTAAAAAAAATTTTAGATAAAAAAGGTATAATAGTTATGCCAGGTTGTTTTGATGCTCTTTCAGCAAAACTTATAGAGAGAGAGGGTTTTGATGTTGGATTTATGTCTGGCTTCAGTGTTTCTTCCACTAGATTGGGTATGCCCGATACGGGTTTGATTTCATTTTCAGAAATGGCAGAGCAGGTTAGAAATATATGTAATTCAACTACTATCCCAATTATTTTTGACGGAGATACTGGTTATGGAAATTCTGTTAATGTATTTAGAACAGTAAGAGGTTACGCTGATGCTGGTGCCGCTGGAGTAATGATTGAAGATCAAAAATGGCCAAAAAAATGTGGACATACTAAAGGAAAAGATGTTGTAGATATAGATGAAGCAAAATCAAGAATTAAAGCGGCTGTAGATGCAAGAAAATACGGAAATAATGATATTTTAATTATGGCCAGAACAGATGCAATTGCAACACATGGACTCGATGAAGCAATTAAAAGAATGCAAATATTTTCTAAAATTGGAGTTGATATTCTTTTTATAGAAGCTGTCAAAACAAAAGAAGATATGAAAAAAATTATGAAAGAGGTACCTGGAAATCACATGGTAAATTTGATTGAGGATGGAGATACCCCCTTGTTAGAAATTAACGAATTAGAGGAAATAGGTTATAAAATTGCAGTCATGCCATTAACCTTAATGAGCGCTTCAGTTAAAACCATGCAGGAGTGCTTAAAAAATATGAAAAATAAATCTTACAATACCAATGTAACAAAATTTTCAGAACTGAGAGACATAGTGGGTTTCAATGAGTATTACGATATTGAAGATAAATATAAGTAATGTTTTAAAAGAATTTAAAAGTATTTTCTTAAAAAAATCAAACTTAACCAAAGGAGATTTATATGAGTGACGTTATCGCTTTTATAGGAGTTGGGAATATGGGAAATCCAATGGCAGAAAACTTACTTAAATCTGGAAAAAAAATTACTGTATTTGATGTTTCTAAAGAAATGATGGAGAAAGCAAAAAAAAAGGGACTAAACATATCGGAAAGCATTGAGGCTTTAATAAATAAAGAAGTTTCGATAGTCATAACAATGTTACCTGAGGGTAAACATTCAAAAAAAATATATCTAGGCGACAATGGAATAATCAACAAAGTTTCAAAACATTGCTTGTTGATTGATTGCTCAACGATAGATATAGAAACTTCAAAAGAAATTGGAAAAGCTGCAGATGACCAAAATATTATGATGATAGATGCTCCAGTAAGTGGGGGAGTAATGGGTGCTCAAAAGGCAACTCTTAATATAATGGTTGGTGGATCAAAAGAAGCTTTTGATAAAGCATTACCTGTTTTAAAAATTTTGGGAAAAAACATCTATCATGCTGGCGAGATAGGTAGTGGTAATGGAGCTAAGATTTGTAATAATATGGCTTTAGGTATTGCTATGATTGCAGCTTCAGAGTCATTAATGTTAGCTAAAAGATTAAATATAGATATCAAAAAGGTTCATGAAATAATGAAAAATGCATCAGGTAATAGTTGGCCAATTTCTGTTTATCCACCTCTGCCAGGTCTAATTGATGGAACACCATCTAATAATAATTACCGCCCAGGTTTTTCAGCAAGCATGATGAATAAAGATCTCAAACTTGCTTATGAATGTGCAAAAAGTGTGAATGCCGAAACCCCATTAGGTAAGATGGCATTAGAAATTTATGATCAATTTTGTAAAGAGGGAAATGATACTAAAGATTTTTCAGCAATTTCAAAAGTTATCGGGGGAGATGCTTGGGATTATCCAATTGATTAATTAATTTCCCTTTAATAATTAACAACTAACTATAGGTTGTATTTGTTAATTTATTGAACACTTAAAAGAGGCATTGACTTCATGGAATATAAAATTTTTAATGTGTCTTTTTTAAATTAATAGGGAGGCAAAGGAATGAAAGCGCAAGTACTGCACAAATATGATCCAGAGATGAAAGAAAAAGTTTGGGTCACAGGGGAAGAAATGCCGGATCCAAAAATTGAAAAGGCATCAGATGTAATTGTTAAAATTGGTGCTGCAGGTGTTTGCAGAACAGATTTGCACATTATCGAAGGAGTATGGAAACATATCCAAGACCCAGATGGAACTTTATTACCATGTGTGATGGGACATGAAAATGCAGGATGGATAGAAGATGTGGGTAAAGACGTTACAGATTTTAAAAAAGGTGATCCAGTTATTTTGCACCCTCTAATTTCTGGTACAGATGGAACTTGTTTAGACTGCAGAAGAGGAAACGATATGCATGCTGCTGCAGGAGCATTCCCAGGTTTAAGTATCAAAGAAGGAGGATACTCAGAACTATTAAAAACAAGTGTAAGAAATTTAATTAAACTTCCAAAAGTTTTAGCACCAAAAGATGTTGCACCATTTTCAGATGCAGGACTTACAGCTTATAGAGTTGTAAAAAAAGCCACAAGACATCTCCTGCCGGGTCAGAGTTGTACGATAATAGGTGCTGGTGGTCTAGGTCATATCGCTATTCAATGTTTAAAAGCAATGTGTGCTGCTGACATTATTATAGTAGAAAAATCTGAAACTGCTCTTAAACACGCAATGGAGCTTGGTGGAGATCATGGAGTTTTAATTGATGGTAATGAAATAGAAAAAGTCCAAGAACTAACAAAAGGAAAAGGCTCAGAGGCTGTAATAGATTTTGTTGGAGAAAAGGGATCTACAGCAATGGGTATTCAAATGACCTCTAATGGTGGTTTTTATTATATTGTTGGATACGGAGAGGAAATCAAATCTTTAGCTGTTGATCTAATTATTTCAGAAAAAACAATTGTAGGAAATTTAGTGGGAACGTGGTCTGAATTATATGAACTTATGGAGTTAGCTGATCGAGGTAAAGTAAAGCTATCTATGCAAGAGTATAAATTAGACGATGCTAATAAAGCACTTCATGACCTTAATGACGGTAAAGTTAAGGGAAGAGCTGTTTTAGTTCCATAATTAAAAAGAGAGGAAAAATAATGAAGATAATAAAAACATGCCTAACAGCTATAATATCTAGTGTTATGATATTTAGCCCAATGGCGTATGCAGATAAGTGGAGTGATCAATTTCCACATATTAAGGCAACAGGAGATATTCCTGGAGAATGTTCTTACGAGTCTATGTCTAAGAAAAACTACAAAGGCAAGACTTTGAAAATAAATACACACGCTGTTCCGGTTATGGGAGAGCCAACAGCTCTTCATGCTGAGCAGTTTGCAAAACTTACAGGAGCAAAAGTTGACGTAACTCACACTCCTGCAGGAGACCTATACGCAAAAGCGATGGTACCTTTTCAAGCAGGTCAAGCTCCATATGATAT
Source organism: uncultured Pelagibacteraceae bacterium (assembly GCA_902624585.1). Taxonomy (GTDB): domain Bacteria; phylum Pseudomonadota; class Alphaproteobacteria; order Pelagibacterales; family Pelagibacteraceae; genus Pelagibacter. The sequence goes on from CACNXU010000004.1 coordinate 16,801, forward strand.
AGTTTTTGGATTTTCTAATTTTATTAATGATTGGAGAAGATATTTAGAACCAGTTCCAAAAAAATATGTTGAAATGAAGCAAATGCAAGATGTTACTCCATCACATATTGGTATAGCTTCTTGGGATGGTGTAATGTATCAGTTCCCTGTAGATGGTGACAGACACTATCTTAAATACAGAAAAGATGTAATTGATAATCCTAAATATCAAAAAAAATATAAAGCTGACACTGGAAAAGAGTTAAGAGTTCCACGAACATGGAAAGAGTATGGAGAAATGGCTGCATACTTTAATGACTGGGACTGGGATGGTGATGGTGAAAAAGAGTATGGATCAGCAGAAGTTATGAAAAAAGATGACTTAATGTATGCTGCTTTTTATTCTAGATCAGCTGCTTATTCTAAAAACCCTAAAACACCAGGTGGATTTTTCTTTGATTTAGAAACGATGAAGCCATTAATTAACAATCCAGGTTTCGTTGAAGCTCTTACTGATTGGGTTGAAGCAACTAAATATGTTCCTCCAGGAGGAATAAATTTTGGTCTAGGAGATGAAATTGGATCATTTGGTGGTGGACAAACTTTATTTAGTTTTTCATGGGATGATGCATTTGTTGCTGCTATGCAACCAGATAGTCCTATCAATAATAAAGTTGGTGCTGCACAATTACCAGGAGCTATGAAAGTTTGGAATAGAAAATCTAATTCTTGGGACGAAGGTTTCAACCAAGCTCCTTTCTTCGTATGGGGATGGGCAGTTGGTGTTGCTAAGAAAAGTAAGGAAAAAGAAATGGCGTTTGATTATCTTTGTTTCTTTGCTAACGAAGCTAACCACCAAGCTGACATTGGTATAGGAAGATTTGGGGTAAATCCATTTAGAGACGCTGACTTTCAAGCAGATGTATGGACACAAATCGGTTGGGATAAAGATATTGCTCAATCATATGTAGATACTTTAGCTGAAATGGAAAAAAGTAAAAACCGAGTATTTCCATTGAGAGTTCCCGGAACTTTTGAGTTTAATGCTGCCTTAGCTACTGCTGCAGCAAAAGCTTTAGCTGGACAATTATCACCACAAGCTGCTTTAGATGAAGCTGCTAAGCAGTGGGAAGATATACTTAACAGAGTAGGAAAAGATAATGTAAGAAAAGCTTACGCTGTTGGTGTAGCAATGGAAGATAATAAGTTATAAAATACTAATGTGGCCGTCTTAACGACGGCCACAAATAATAAAATCCAAAAAAATTTATGAATTTTAAGCACAAGTATGTTTTTTTATTTCCAGGTTTATTTGTGCTCATTGGAATACTTATATTTCCAATAATATTTACTATTAGATTAAGTTTATCTGGCTGGAATAGTTATACGCCAGAAATGAATTTCATAGGAATTACAAATTACATAAGATTATTTACTGATGACCCTAGATTTTGGGAGTCATTTTTTAGATTAAGTTTTTTATCAGTATCAACTGTAATTTTACAGTACATAATAGGTTTTGCGCTGGCCCTGATGGTCTGGAGAGAAATTAAATTTAAAAGATTTTTTAGAGTAATTTTCTTAATACCCATGATGACTACTCCAGTTATAATGACTGTAATTTGGAGAACTTTCTTTCACGAGTCACTCGGGCCTGTAAATGATTTGTTAGGAAATATTGGAATTGATCCTATTTTATGGCTAAGCGATCCCGTTATCGCAAAATTTACAGTTATAATTGTTGAAGTTTGGCAATGGACGCCATTTATGTTTTTATTATTATTAGCTGGATTACTGTCACTTCCTAAAGAACCTTTTCTTGCTGCAGCAATAGATGGAGCAAGTTCATTTAGGAAATTTGTATATGTTACTTTTCCACTAATGGCTCCAATTTCAATTGGGGCAATAATTATAAGACTTATTGAGGCTTCAAAAATAATGGATACTGTTTTTGTTCTTACGTCAGGTGGGCCAGGGACCGCAACAGAAACTTCAAGTTTTTATATCTACATTAAAGGATTAAGAGAATTTCAAATGGGTTATGCAGCAACTCTCTCTTTTACTTATCTAGTTATAATGATCATAAGTTTAACAATCATAGCAAAAGTTTTAACAAAATTAATGATTAAGGAATAATGGAAAAATTATATAAGTTTTTAAAATATACATTTATCATTTTATGGACAGTTTTTATAGTTGCTCCATTTTTATGGGCAGTTTCAACTTCTTTCAAAGATTTTCAATCTGTAAATAGTAAAGTTACATATATTCCATGGTTAGATTTTGAACCGACATTAGAGGGATGGCGTGTACTTGTAAAATCACCAGCAAGAGGTGGTGTTGATATTGTGGAACCTTACTTTAATAGTATTTTTGTAACTTGTACGGCTAGTCTAATAAGTATTATTCTTGGCACATTAGCCGCTTATGCCTTATCAAGATTTACTTTTAAAGCAGGTTTTGTTCGAAATAACGATATTACATTTTTCTTTATATCTCAGAGAATTATGCCACCAATTGTTTTATCAATACCCTTCTTTATTTTTCTAAGTACCATAGGTTTGTTAGATAGCTTGTTAGGTTTAGTCGTTGTTTATATTGTTTTATTAATGCCGATTGCTGTTTGGATAATGGTAGATTTTTTTAATAGAGTTCCAAAAGAGCTTGATGAGACTGCATTGATTGATGGATGTAATCCTTATCAGGCTTTCTATAAAGTTGTTTTACCCAATTCTATACCAGGACTAATAGTAGCTGGAATGTTTTGTATTATATTTGGTTGGATAGATTTTTTCTTTGCATTTATTCTAACATTTACTGAAGTTCAATTATTGCCTGTAAAAGTTGTAGCATTGAATTCTTCTATTACTCCATGGTGGAGCCTATCTGCTTCAGCATTAATATCAGTTGCTCCTTTAATAATTGTTGCCTTTGTCGTAGAGAGATACTTGTCTAAAGGAAATTTATCTGGAGCACTAAAATAATGAATTTAATTGGAGAAAACTTAATCTACAAACCTGATAATCAGTTTCATCTTAACAATGTATCGTTTGATTTTAAAAAAGGAAATTTGTACACAATTTTAGGAAGAACTTTATCTGGAAAAACTACATTTTTAAAAACCATAGCTGGTTTACTTAACCCAGATAGTGGAAATTTATCATTCGATGGCAAAGATTTTAGTAAAATTCCAGTGTGGGAGAGAAATGTGGCAATGGTTTACCAGCAATTTATAAATTATCCCCACCTTAATGTTTATGAGAACGTAATATTTCCCCTCAAACAAAGAAAACTAAGCGCAGACAAAATTAAGACAGATGTTGATGAGGCTTTAAAAACAGTAGGGTTAGTTGGATTTGAAAATCGTAAAATTCAAGAATTATCTGGAGGGCAACAACAGCGAGTTGCACTAGCGAGATCTTTAGCAAAGAAAGCAAAGATATTGCTTCTAGATGAGCCATTGGTTAATCTAGATTATAAACTTAGAGAGCAATTAAGAGAGGAATTTAAAAAAATATTTTCTAAGGGGCTATCGTCAGATGCGATTTTAATTTATTCAACAACTGATCCACAAGAAGTAATGGAGTTAAATGGTGAAGTAATTGTTTTAGATGAGGGAAAAGTTTTACAAAAAGGTCCTGCAAAGGAAATATTTGAGAATCCTAGAAACTTAAAAGTAGCTGAAATTTCAAATGATCCACCAATGAATATTTTAAAAGGAATTAAAAGTTCAGAAAAATTAATTTTTGAAAATATTTCTATTAACATACCTAGTCATTTCAAAAATCTAGAGGATCAAAACTATAATTTTGGGATAAGAGCTTCTGAAATAAAATTAGATGATCAAGGAGAGGAATTTGAAATTGAACTTGCAGAAATAAGTGGTTCAGAAACTTTACTTCATTTAAAAAAAGGAGATTCAAAAGTAATCGCATTAATAGAGGAAGTAATGAATTTTAAAATTCATGAAAAAGTAAAAATAAAATTTAATGAAAATAAATTTTATGCTTTTAACAAAGAAGGAGAATTAATTTCTTCTCCTTATGGAGATTTAAATGGCTAAAATTGAATTATCAAATATTTCTCATAGTTATAATCCTAATGATTTGAATCCTACATATGCACTAAATCCATTTTCTATGATATGGGAAAATGGAAAAAGATATGCAATATTAGGACCATCTGGATGTGGAAAAACTACAATGTTAAATATCGTTTCAGGTCTTGTTAAGCCCTCAAAGGGGAATGTTTTATTTGATGATAATGATGTTACTAATCTTATAACCGAAGAAAGAAACATTGCACAGGTTTTTCAATTTCCTGTGATTTATAGCACGATGACTGTTTTTGATAATTTAGCTTTTCCTTTGAGGTGTAGAAATTTTTCTGAAGAGAAAATTGAGGAAAGAGTAAAATCCGTTTCAGACACTTTAAGACTCTCAACCTTTTTAAATATGCCAGCAAGGAAACTTACAGCAGATCAAAAACAACTTATATCGTTAGGAAGAGGATTAGTAAGGGAAGATGTGGCTGCTGTATTAATGGATGAACCATTAACTGTCATTGATCCAGACTTAAAATTTAGATTGAGAAGAAATTTAAAAGAAATTAATGAGGAATATAAGACGACATTAGTTTATGTAACTCACGATCAAAATGAAGCAATGACATTTGCTGATAATATTATTGTAATGGACCAAGGTGAAATAGTTCAAGTTGGTCTTCCTAAAGATTTATTTGAAAGACCTAAAACTACTTTTGTTGGCTATTTTATTGGTTCTCCTGCAATGAATTTATTTGAAACCCAATTGCATTCAGACAATAGTGTAAAAATTAATGACACAACAATAAAGACAAATACAAATTTATCAAAATTGAAAAATAATAATATAAAATTAGGTATTAGATCAGAATTTGTAAAAGTAGCTAAAGACGAAAGTGAAAATTTGTTGGAAGTTAATATTCAAAAAATAGAAGACTTTGGAAACTTCAAACTATTAACTGCGAAAATGGGTCAACTAACAATAAAGTCTAAAATTAATAGAGAAACTGAGATTTCTAACAATACAATAAAGTTACATTTTCCTGCTGAAAAATGTTGTGTTTATCAGAATAATAAACTCATCTAAGTTATATTTTCTACTCAAGATTGAATCAAAATATGCATGGGTCATTTTCGCTATGGACTCTAATCGTCATTTATATTTTACTGCGCGGAGTTAATTAACTAATAGAGGAGAAACTAATGATTAAAGATAAAAAATCATTGAAGGGTTCTAAAACTCCTTCAAGAAGAAAGTTCTTCAAAGCCGCAGCAGCGACAGGTGCAGCAGCAGCAACTGCTGTAGCTATGCCAAACGTTGCATTTGGTGCTCCACAAACATTAAAGATGCAAGCAGCATGGCCATCAGGCGCGAATATCTTTTTTGAAATGGCTGGAGATTATGCCAAAATGGTAGGAGACATGTCAGGTGGAAGTTTAAAAATAGATCTTCAGCCTGTTGGAGCAGTTGTTAAAACTGGAGAAATTGGACAAGCTGTAAGTGATGGTGTACTTGATATGGGTCACTGGGTTACTGCTTACTGGTATGGAAAAAATCCTGCCGCGTCTCTTTTCGGAACTGGCCCATCTTATGGTCTATCATCTCAAGAAGTAATGGCTTGGATGGAAGAAGGTGGTGGAAGAGCATTATATGAAGAAACACTAGCTAAAGTTGGATATGACTACGTCGGTGTTTTTGCAATGCCAATGCCTGCACAGCCATTTGGTTGGTTTAAAAAGAACGTAACTAAAGTATCTGATGTTAAAGGTATGAAGTACAGAACAGTTGGTCTTGCAACTAACGTTCTTACAGCAATGGGAATGGTAGTTAGACAATTACCAGGCGGTGAAATTCAGCCAGCAATGAAAACTGGTTTGATTGAAGCTGCTGAGTTTAACAACCCTACATCAGACTCTCAGTTTGGTATGCAAGATGTTTCTAAGCATTATCACTTAGGATCTTTCCACCAATCTCAAGAGATGTTTGAAATACCGATTAACAAAAAGACATTTAATAGCTTATCTCCTGCGAACCAAGCAATCTTAAAAAATGCTTCTTATGCAGCAAATACTGCTAACTACTTTAAAGCTTTGGTAAGATACTCTGCTGATTTATCAAAACTGATGAATGAGCATAAAGTAAATGTTTACCAAACTTCAGATGCAATTCTTGCAGAGCAGTTAAAAGGTTGGGATAAAGTTATAGGTGACTTCTCTTCTAAAGACCCGTTCTTTAAGAAGATTGTTGATTCACAAAAAGCTTACGCAAAAAGAGTAATGAAATACTTACTAATGAATCAACCTAACTACAGACTTGCTTATGAAAATGAGTTTGGTCCGTTAGCGAAAGTTAAAATCTAAGGTTTAAAGATATAAAAAATTAAGGGGGCTTTTTAGCCCCCTTTTTTTTAATTGAATTTATTAAGAAAATTAAGATAAGTTAGTCGTTTATGCATTCTTATATAAAATTTGCCGATACCCTTAGCTCCTCAATGGGAAAAGCTTTTTCATGGTGTATTGTAATATTAATGGGTGGAACATGTTATGAGGTAATAATGGCTTATGCTTTTAACGCTCCAACTTTATGGAATTTTGATTTTAGTCTTCAGATGTATGGCGCTATTTTCATGATGGCAGGTGCATACACTTTAGCAACTGAGGCTCATGTCAGGGGAGATGTAATTTACAGATTATTCCCAACAAAAGTTCAAGGATGGATAGATTTAGTATTGTATTTTATATTCTTCTTTCCTGGAGTAATTGCCCTTGCTTTTTATGGATATGAATATGCAGCTAAGGCTTGGATGGTAAAAGAAACTAGTTGGAATAGTCCCGCGCAAATTCAAATTTATATGGCTAAATCTTTAATACCTCTGTCAGGTATACTTCTTACTATTCAAGGAGTGAGCGAAGTATTTAGAGCAATTATATGTATTAAGACAGGACATTGGCCTGAAAGAGAAGCTGGTGCCGAAGAAACTGAAAAAATTTTAATGAGAAAATCAAAAGAGGAAGAAGATATTGATGTTGTTTAGTCTTACAAATCCAGAAATTGCTATTTTAATGATGGTAATATTTTTGTTTGCTGTTCTTTTAGGTTTTCCGATCGCCTTTACTTTAATGGCAATGGGATTAGGATTTGGATACTATGCATATTTTGATCCATCCAGAATGGATCATTTATTTGACAATAGGATATTTAAATTATTTGTTCAAAACACCTATTCTGTCATGGATAATCATGTCCTCACCGCCGTACCCTTATTTTTATTTATGGGATACTTAGTTGAAAGAGCAGGAATAGTTGCAAGGTTATTTTATGCAATCAGGCTTGCCTCTCATTCTCTTCCAGCGTCGATGGCTGTTGCGGCTTTGATTACATGCACTTTATTTTCAACTGCAACAGGTATAATCGGGGCCGTTGTAACTTTAATGGGTTTACTTGCATGGCCTGCAATGGTTAAGGCTGGTTATGATAAAAAATTTGCATCAGGAGTTATATGTGCTGGTGGTTGTCTAGGAATTTTAATCCCGCCAAGTATAATGCTTATTGTTTATGCTGTGATAGCCCAGCTATCGCCACTTAGATTGTTTGCAGCTGCAATATTCCCAGGTTTAATGTTGGCAGGCTTATATATTTTATATGCTATTATTTTAGCTTACTTTAATCCGTCAATAGCACCAAAACCTCCTAAAGAGGAAATACCTCCAAGAGCAGTTATATTAAAAGAAGTTCTTGTATCTTTTTTACCTTTATTTTCTCTTATTATTTTAGTTTTAGGGAGCATTCTCGCTGGCTTAGCAACTCCCGCAGAAGCAGCAGGAGTGGGTGCATTCGGAGCTTTGGTTTTATCATTCTTTTATAAGTCGCTTAAATGGAAAAATTTTAAAGAGTCAGTTTTTTTAACAGCAAAAACCACTGCAATGATTATGTGGTTATTTATTGGATCTTGGACATTTGCATCCGTATTTTCATATTTAGGTGGACACGAGGTCTTCGAACATTTTTTTAAGTCAATGGATATTAAACCTTGGCAGTTTTTAGTTATTACACAGATCATAATATTTTTATTAGGTTGGCCGTTAGAATGGACTGAAATATTAATTATATTTGTACCAATATTTTTACCACTAGTAGAATTTTTCGGAGTTAACCCTTACTTTTTTGCAATGTTAATTGCTTTAAATTTGCAGACTTCATTTTTAACACCCCCCATGGCAATGTCAGCTTATTACTTAAAAGGTGTACAATCTAAAAATGTCGAATTAATCGAAGTATTTAAAGGGATAATGCCTTTTTTAGCAATTGTTATTTTAGGAATGGTTTTAATGTATTTATTTCCAGGTATAGCTTTATGGCTACCTGATCAGTTATTTGCAAACTAAGTTAATGAATGAAATTATAAATTTTTCTGTTGAAGAATTAATCACCAAAATTTCAAACTCTCAAATAACATCTGTTGAAATATGTGAGGCTTATATTGAAAGAATTAACAAATTTGAAAAAGACATAAATGCCTGGGCTTTCTTTGATAAAGAATTACTATTAGAAAAAGCAAAGGAGTCAGATGACTATAAAAAATCTGGCAAACCCATAGGTCCTTTGCATGGAATTCCAGTTGCCGTTAAAGATATTGTTGGAACTTTAGATATGCCTACTGAATGTGGAACACCAATAAGAAAAGGAAAATCATATTCTCAAAATGCAGAAATAATAGATTTACTTCATGCTTCTGGTGCAATTGTAATGGGTAAAACAGTTACTACTGAACTAGCTTTTTTAAATCCATCTAAAACTAAAAATCCACATGATTATACTAGAACACCAGGAGGATCATCAAGTGGTTCCGCAGCAGTAATAGCATCATACATGGCCCCACTCTCTGTTGGATCGCAAACAGGGGGATCAATAATAAGACCAGCATCATATTGTGGTGTTGTTGGATACAAACCTTCTTACGGTTTAATCTCAAGAAATGGAGTGTTAAAAACTTCAGAGAAACTCGATCACATTGGTGTCTTTGGAAAAAAAGTTGAAGATATTGCTTATCTAGTTAAAGAACTAATTAAAAAAGACTCCCATGATCCCGCCACTGTTTATTATTCTTCTAGCAGAATGGTCGATGCAGTAAAAAAAGGCCCATTATATGAACCAAAGTTCATTTTTTATAAAACTGAGTTTTGGAAAACAATTGATAAAAAATCAAAAGAAGCTTTTGAGTATTTTATTAAATCATTTAAAAAAAATATTGAAATTCATGATACTCCATCATATTTTAAAGATATTCATAAGTATCATCAAATAATTTACGAAACTGATTTAGCTAATAATTTTAGTGACTATTATAAAAATTTTAAAACAAAGCTGTCAAAAATTTTGCAAAATGCAATTGCTAATGGAAAAAAACATTCTGCAAAGGAATATGCTGAAGCAATAGATTTTATGAAAAGAAGTTACGACTCATATAAAGAAGTATTCGAGGATTATCATGGAGTTTTATCCCCGTCCAGTCCAGGTATTGCTTTAAAGGGATTAAAAAGCACTGGCTCAGCAGATTTCAATAAAGTATGGTCTTATCTAGGTACACCATGTGTTTCTCTTCCTTTACTTCAAGGAGAAAATAATTTACCATTAGGTATTCAAGTTATTGGTGAGAAGTATGATGATAATCGTTTTTTAGGTGTCTGCAGTTGGCTTGAAAAAGAAAGTGAGAAATTTAATGAATAAACTTGTAACTCTTATCGGACTTTCATTTGCAATTTTTTTTCTTATTGGGTTAGCTACAACACTTACAAGATCAATGATGATTGGTTTTCTTGATGTTATACCCGTTTACATTTTGATGGCTTTAGCAATATCAATGATGCTCTATGAGGCCTTTTTTGACAAAAAATAAAATCTATCGATATTAGATTTACTACCTCAGATTGTAATACAATATTCATTTGTTATTTTAATCTAGACTCACAGGCTCATTTGTAATTAAATCTTATTAGTTAATTAACAATGAAGAGGAGATAACTAATGATTAAAGAAAAAAAATCATTGAAGGTTTCTAGATCACCTTCAAGAAGAAAGTTCTTTAAAACTGCAGCTGCAACTGGTGTTGCTGCTGTTGCTTTATCTGCTCCAGCTGTTGCCAAAGAAAGAGTAGAAGCTTCTATGGTAGCAACTTGGCCTAGAGATTTTCCAGGCTTAGGAACTGGCGCACAAAGACTTGCTCAAAGATTAAGCGACATGAGTGATGGTCGAATTCAAGTCACTTATTACGCTGCTAATGAAAGAGTTAAAGCATTTGACTCGTTTGATGAAGTTGCATCAGGTAACTCGCAAATGTATCACGGTGCTGATTACTATTGGGTTAAAAAACACCCTGCATTTGGATATTTTACTGCAGTTCCATTCGGTTTCACATATGCTGAAATGAATGCATGGTTAAAATTTGCTGGTGGACAAGAGTTGTGGGATGAATTGACCGATGATTTTGGTACACAAAGTTTTGCTGCTGGTAATACTGGAGTGCAAATGGGTGGTTGGTTTAATAAAAAAATTAGATCAGCTAATGACTTTAAAGGTTTAAAAATGCGTATGCCTGGTTTAGGTGGACAAGTTCTTGGAAAACTTGGTGGTTCTCCAATTTCACTACCTGGTGGACAAATTTATGAAAACCTTGTGTCAGGTGCAATAGATGCAACAGAATGGGTAGGACCTTGGAATGATGAAGCGATGAAATTCCAGGAAGCTGCTAAGTATTATTACTATCCAGGAATGCATGAACCAGGATCTACGTTAGCATGTGGTGTTAATAAATCTTGGTTTACTAGTTTGTCAAAATCAGATCAGTTAATTATTAAAACTGCATGTGATTGGGCTGACACAACTACAATGGCTGAATACAATGCTAAAAACGGAGCTGCACTAGCACGATTAGTAAACGAAAGTGGAGTTAAACTAGAGAAGTTTAACGATAAAGTTTATGATGCTTTCGCTAAAGGTGCTGCTGAAGTTTTCGATGAAGTTCAACAACATAGTGCTCTTGCTAAGAAAGTACATGCTGCCTTTGTTAAAGGTCGTAAGGAAATTGGTGCTTGGACTAACTTGTCTGACGGGCCATATGTTGCTCAAAGAAATAGAGCATTAGGAGTATAATTTAATTCCAATTATTATTGGAGGGCCCTTAAATGGGCCCTCTTTATTATATATCATTAAAAGATTTTTAATATGATGGCCAAAAATAACTTATCTATTTTAATAAGAATATTTAGTTATTCTATTTTAGCCTTAACATTAGTTTTTCTCATCAATAATGTTTTAACAGTTTGGTTTGATTGGCCAGGAGTAAAAAAACTTTTTGCTCATTATGAATTATTTGGATTTAAAAAATTAAATAAACCTTTGGAGGGGCTAGCAATAAACTTATCATATATTCAATTACTATTTTATTTTGCGTCTTTCATAGGTGTTATATTTTTTGTTCTAAAATCTATAAAACAAACATTACAAACCGACTCTGAGATCTTAACGAAAATTACAGCTTACGTTGTAAGATCTTCTTTCTGGGCTGTGTTAATAGTTGGAGTAGCAGATTTTTTAATTTCATTTATGGTTGTGGAAAAACTAGTTGAGCCAATTTTTGGAGAACAACTTAAAATTAATTTAGTAATACCTGCTTTCAGAATTACATATATACACTTTCCTTTAATATTGGCCTCTTTTGTAATTGGTTTTTTTACAAGATCTGTAGGGTTTATTTGGCTAGCGGTTTTAGTTGTTGGAAGTGAATTTTTGATAGTTCTCTCAAGATTTATATTTCAGTATGAACAGGCATTTCAGGGAGATCTTGTTCGTTTTTGGTATGCAGCTCTTTATTTATTTGCCAGCGCCTATGCTTTAATTCACGAGGGCCATGTTAGAGTTGATGTTCTTTATACTGGTTTTAGTGAACGTAAAAAAGCATGGACTAATGCAATTGGGTCATTAATTCTAGGAATTCCTTTATGTTTGATTGTAATATTTTTAGGCATGGGGGGCAAAGCTAGTATCATCAATGGTCCTGTAATTTCATTTGAAATTACGCAGCAAGGTTCAAACGGTTTATATTTACTTTATCTAATGGCAGTTTATTTAGCTGTTTTTGCAGTAAGTATGTTAACTCAATTCACTAGCTACTTTATGAGTAGCAGTCACAAACTTTTAAAAAATTAAATAATGGAACATTTATTTTTAGCTTTACTTGTAATTATAATGATTGGAGCACTAGCTTCTGGTTTTCCAGTAGCTTTTGCATTACCTGGATCAGCAATAATTTCAATCGGGCTAGCTGCTTTTTTTGGTTATTTATTTGCAGGAGATAGTAGTGCTTATTTTGCTGTTGATGGTCCCAAAGAATGGTTAACCGCCGGTATTACAAACTTTAGGAGCAACTACTGGGATGTAGAAACTGATACTTTAATTGCAATTCCTTTATTTATTTTCATGGGGATCATGCTGCAAAAATCAAAAATTGCGGAAGATCTTTTAGTTACAATGGGGCAGTTGTTTGGACCTATCCCTGGAGGTTTAGGAATATCAGTAATTTTTGTTGGGGCGTTACTTGCAGCTACCACGGGTATTGTTGGTGCAACAGTAATAGCAATGGGATTAATATCACTACCCACAATGCTTAATAATAAATATGATAAAAGTTTGGCAAGTGGAATTGTTTGTTCATCAGGAACTCTTGGGCAAATTATACCTCCTTCTATTGTATTAATTATCATAGCCGATCAATTAGCTAGCGCAGCAGACGTTGCAAATACTATGCGTCAGACTGATTACAAAATTTTAACTGGTGAATTTAATATGCCTGGAGAATTTAGAGTGGGTTCTACTTCTGCAGGAGATATGTTTTTGGGGGCATTATTACCTGGTTTAGTATTGGTTGGTTTGTATATGATTTATGTATTTATTTACGCAAGATTAAATCCTAAGGCAGCTCCTCCCGTTCCATTTAAAGGAAATTTTGACTCAAAATTTTGGATGAAGGTTTTAATAGTAATTATTCCTCCTCTTGCTTTAATATTTGCAGTTTTAGGATCTATACTTTTAGGTATAGCAACCGTTAATCAAGCTGGATCTATTGGAGCAATAGGTGCAACTATGATGGCAGGTTATCGTTTACATAAAGGAAAAAAAGATGCTTATTATCCAATTATAATTGCAATTTTATCAGTCATTCCAATTTATATTTTATCTAAGAATTATAATTTAAATATTAAGGCTGTAGAAACTAGAGATCTTACAGCAATTTTTATAACAGGATTTTTTACAATTACTTTTTTAATTGGAATTATATGGAGTTTTTGGAGAGCGTACAAAATTGAGAATGTTTTAAGAGAGGTTGTTACAGAAACATGCGTAACGACTTCAATGGTTTTTATAATTTTATTGGGAGCTGCAATGTTAACCTCTGGATTTAGAGCGTTTGGAGGTGAAGAGTTAGTAAGAGATTTTCTTCAAGATCTACCAGGTGGATTTTGGACACAGTTTATCGTTGTAATGGCAGTGATTTTCTTACTAGGTTTCTTTCTTGATTTTATTGAAATAGCTGTAGTTGTTGTTCCTATAATTGCTCCAATATTATTAGCTGAACCAGGAGCTAATGTGAGTGCAATTTGGCTTGGTGTAATGATTGGGGTGAATTTGCAAACCTCATTTTTAACACCACCATTTGGTTTTGCACTATTTTACTTAAAAGGTGTAGCTTCAAAACTTGTTACTACTTTAAATATCTGGAAAGGTGTAGTTCCATTCATTATTTTACAATTAATAGGTCTTGGAATTGTAGGTTTCTATCCATCATTAGTAAATTACCTGCCAGCAAGAACATATTTAACATCGAATGTTGCTCCACCACCGATGAATCCAAAGCTACAATATTGCTTACAAGAGTACAAATTTGCAATTTATAACACTGAAGAACAAAGAATTACTAATGCAATAAAAGACATGCAGAAATTAACTCCCGCAAATCTTCCAATAGATAAACTAGATATTTTTGAAGAGCATTTTGATAATGCGCTTGGAACTTTTGCTATTGTTAAAAAACTTCAAAAAACGGAAGAAGAATATGAATTATTTACAAAAGATTATAGGGACTTACATTTCAATGTAAGAAAAATTGAGAAAAAAATTAGAAAAATAGATCAGAAAATTAAAAAAACTAAAGCGGAAATTAGAAATTTAGACGACGATAATTTATCAGCAAAAAATAAATTAGAATTAAAAATTGAAAATTACGAGCTAGAAATTAATGAGCTTCAAAATAAAATTCCTGAAAGTTGGAAAGATAAAAATGGAGAATTTGAAGTATTACACAAAGCAAAAAACACTAGAACAAAAAGATATAGAAAAAATGTTGATGAAGCTTATGAAACTCTGGATCAAATAGTAATGTTTATAAATGATAATGAAAAATTAAAAGAACTTTCATCAGAAATAAAAGAATTAAAATATTCCATAGATAATAAAAATTATGAAAACGCAATATCAATCATTGATAATCTTTTTGAAAAATTAGGAGAAATTTCTGGAACTGAAGAATTTGCAAATAAATTAGATGACCTAATATCTGTTATAGATAATGATGAGATAGATGAGCAAAAATTAATTGAAGTAAGTTCAGAAACTTTCAATCTTTTTAATTTAGAAGTTTCATGGAGAGATGATGCTAATAAGAATTTGATTCCTGAATTAACTAAATATAATGACGCTATCAAACATAATATTGGTCTAAGACTTCAAAACAGATTAACTAAAGAGCAAGCTAAATTTGTTGCAAGGTGTAACTCAGTTCATAGAGATATATCTTTAAACTTTTAATTAATGGAAAATTATATTTTACCAAAAAAACAGGCTATTGTTGTTTTTTTTGTATTTGCATTTGGTTATTTTTTATCATGTTTGTTGCGTGCAATTACTGCAACACTTTCCCCCGTATTAACTTCAGAATTTAATTTGTTAGCAGCTGATTTAGGATTATTAGCTGGGGGTTATTTTTTGGGTTTTGCTTGTATGCAAATACCACTTGGATATTTGTTAGATAAATATGGACCAAAAAAAATTGTCTCTTCTTTTTTATTAATTGCATTATTTGGAACAGGATCATTTGCTTTAGCTGAAAGTTTTTCTGGATTGTTAGTTTCGCGAATTCTAATCGGCGTAGGTGTTAGTGCTTGTTTAATGGCTCCATTAACTGGTTACAGAATATGGTATGCAGAAAATCAACAACAAAGAGCAAACTCATGGATGCTAATGATTGCGTCATTAGGTTTTTTGTCATCCACATTGCCTGTACAACTTTTATTGCCTAGTTTCGGGTGGAGGTGGATATTTGGTGGTATCGCTATCTTAATTTTAATTAGTATTTTTTTAATGTTAGTTTTCATTCCAAAATGGAATTTAACTAAAAATAAAGAGTCAGAAGAGCCAAGTAATACTGGAACTTTATCAGAAGTTTGGAAAAATAGATTTTTTGTAAGTGTAATTCCAATGGGTTTATTTAATTATGGGGGCTTAATGGCTATACAAACTTTATGGGCAGGCCCATGGATGACTAGAGTTGCTGGTTATACACCGCTTCAGAGTGCTACAGGATTATTTTGGATCAATGTAACTATGTTGGTATCCTTTTTCTTGTGGGGTTATTTTTTACCGAAAATTTCAGGTATAGGTTTTACTGCAAAAAGAATACTTAAATTAGGTTTACCAATTAGTTTTTCTGTAATGTTTGTGATTATATTACTAGGCCCAAAAGCTGGTGCATTCTACATAACTTTATTTATTTTAAGTTCAATTTTTTTATCAGTTACACAGCCAGCTGTGGGCCTTTCTTTTTCAGGTTATTCTGCTGGTAAAGCACTAACTTCATTTAATTTATTAATATTTGCAGGAACATTCATAATGCAATGGCTAATGGGCCTAGTGATAGATATCGTTAAAGGCATGGGTCACACAGAAATATTTGCTTTTAAATCAGCTTTTTCAGTTTTCTTAATATTAAGTATTATTTCTTATATATTTTTTTTAATATTAAATAGAAAAAAATATGAAAATAAAACGTAGGAATTTTTTTTTGGAACTATTCATTGGTATCGTTGCTATTTACTTGATTGTTTTAATTTTCTTATTCTTTTTTCAAAGAAATTTAATGTATCATCCTGATGAGAATAATTATTCCGGAGATAATTTAGAAGTTAACATTGAAAAAGTTACTATCAAAACGACTGATAATATTAATCTATTAGGCTGGTTTCATAACAAAGATTTAAAAAATTATAAAACAATAGTTTATTTTCATGGAAACGCAGGGACACTTGAAAACAGAATCCACAAATTAAATCATTTTAAAGGTATGGATGTTAATTTTTTAATAATTGCGTGGAGAGGGTTTAGTGGTAATAAAGGAAAACCAAGTGAGGAGGGTCTTTATACAGATGGTGCCAGTGCAATAAACTGGCTTAAAGAAAAAGGTCTAAAAGAAGAAGATATAATTATTTATGGAGAGTCATTAGGAACTGGAATTGCTACTGAAATTACTCAGAATAAAAATTTTGCAGGATTAATTTTAGAAACACCCTTCACATCAATGATAGAAGCTGCGAAAAATTTTTATCCATATATTCCAGTGGGTTTAATTTTAAAAGATAAGTATGAAAATAATGAAAAAATTAAAAATATTAATATTCCAGTATTAGTAATGCATGGTGAGGCTGACCAAATAGTTCCATTTTGGATGGGTAAAAAAATTTTTAATTTAGCAAGAGAACCCAAATATTCATATTTTACAAAATATGACGATCATATGATGGAATATGATGATAAACTTGTATTAGCTCTTGAATCGTTCGTTGATAGTTTAAATTAAGCCATAATCTTAACAAAGATAATTCAAATTTTTTTTTTAAGCTAATTTATGAAAATTTTTTTCTTATTTTTTATTGTCCTTTTTTCTTTAAATAATTTATCAAATGCCAAAGAAAATTTAGCATCTGTAGACAGTCTTTTTCATATTGATCAAATGAATTCGCACGATGAAAATTTTGCATTATATTTTAAAACCCGTGAAAAAGCTGTGTTAGCTCGAGGAGAAAATTCAAATTATATTAATGATTTTCCAAAAGATCTTTATATTTATAACTACAAAACAAAAGAGTCTTTTCCATTAATTTCTTATGAATGGTTTCCTAAGACGGCAAAATATTTTTTGCAAGAGTATGATTTTCCGGTTTTCCCAGATGATTTTGCATATTATCTTTTAAAAGATAACAAAACTCTGGTGATGATTAGTGCTGTAAAAAGTTTAAAAGCTAATTTTAAATTTGATATTGTTGAAAAAAAGTTAGAGCTTTATCCTATAAATGGAAAATTTGATTTTATTATTTCTTCGATAGCTAAAAATTGTGGACATTATGAATTTAAAGAACACTACAAATGTAGTTTTTATAAACCTTTAATTTCCAGTACCTTGATTAATTAATTTGAGTAAATGCCTCTGCGAATTTTTCGGCCTCAAAAATTTGTAAATCATCTTCCTTTTCACCTAATCCAAGTGCAATAATTGGTAGTTTATATTTTTTAGCAACAGCTAAAAGAATACCTCCTTTTGCTGTGCCATCTAATTTTGTCATAATAAGACCAGTTATTGGAATAATTTTATTAAATTCTTCAACTTGATTAATTACATTTTGACCAGAAGTTGCATCCAAAACTAAAATAACATCATGAGGAGCATCAGGATCAATTTTTTTAGTAACGTTTGCAATTTTTTTATATTCTTCCATTAAATTTTTTTTATTTTGTAGTCTTCCAGCTGTATCAATTAAAACTTGGTTAAAATTATTGTTTAATGCTTCTTCAATAGCCTTGTAAGCGACAGATGCAGGATCAGAGCCTTGAGATGATTTTGTAATTTTAACATCAACTTTGTTTGCCCAATTTTCTAGTTGTTCTATAGCTGCTGCTCTAAAAGTATCAGATGCAGCTAGCATTACTTTGTTTCCATTAACTTTTAGTATTTTGCTTATTTTTCCAATAGTAGTTGTCTTCCCAACACCATTGACACCTGAAATTAATGTTGCATTTAATTTTTCTTTTTTTTTGAAGAATTCAATATTTTCCAAAGGTTTCATAATTGAAATAATATAATTTTTTAAAATATTATTTATTTCGTCAGTTAAATCTTTATTGGGATCAATTTTTGTTTGAGAAATTATTTCTCTTATTTCTGAAGCCGAAACAATACCAACATCTGATTGAATTAAGTAATCTTCGATTTTGTCTAATGTTTTGTCATCAATCTCTTTTTTTACAACTATATCTCTTAAACCTGTTGTAAAAGCTGAGGCACTTTTTTTAAAACCTGATTTAAATTTTTCGAAAATTCCCATTAAATATTAAAATTTATCTCCTTAATATCTGAAACTGGTCCTTTCATATGAATACTATTGTTTTCATCAATTGAAATTGTCAATCTACCTGTAGAAAATTCAATATCAACTTTATCATTTACCAGTCCGTTTTGTTTTGCAGCAAAAGCTGTTGCGCAAGCTGCAGTTCCACAAGCTTTGGTAAGTCCAGCTCCTCTTTCCCATACTCTAACTTTTATCAATTCTTTGTTAACAACAGTTGCTAAAGTAACATTACATTTTTCTGGAAATAGAGAGTGGGTTTCAATTGTTGGTCCAATTTTTTCAATTTCAAAATTTTCGTTATTATCAACAAAAAAAACAACATGTGGATTTCCAACATTTACAGCAGTCCCGCCAGAAAATTCGTGATTATTTTTGTCGTTAATTTTAATTCCTAAATTATTCGTATTTAATTCTTTGGACAATGGAATCTCATCCCATTTTGTTTTTGCAACACCTATTTCTGTAGAAACCATTTTTTCTCCAACAATATTTGATTTTAATTTGCCAGATAAAGTTGTTAAGACAATTTCTTTTTTGTTATTTTCTTTGCCTAATAAATCAGCAATACATCGTGTACCATTTCCACACGCACCAGACATTCCTCCATCTGAATTATAAAATTCTACTGAAGCATCTGAAATGTCATTTTTTTTAATCAATATTAGTTGGTCACAACCAATAAATTTTCTGTCACAAATCTTTACAATTTGCTCTTTTGTCAAATTTGTAATTGTTTGCCTATTATCTATGATGACAAAATCATTACCTAAACCGTCCATTTTAAAAGCTTTAATATTCATATATAGATATTTAACTTATTTATTGACTTTTTGAACCTCTATTATAGGTTGTTGCCGTTTCCGCAAAAACATTAACTTTGCGGTGTCTTTGGAAACAAAGAGATCGACACTAGTCAGCGAGGGTTCGCCCACTAGTGCGTTACTGCTATGCGTAATAGATATGTTTGAAAATTTAACAAATAAATTTGAAGAAATTTTTTCTTCTCTTAAAAAAGTACCTTCACTTGATGAAGCTCAAGTAGATGAAGGTTTAAGAGGTATTAGGCAAGCCTTACTTGAAGCAGATGTCTCTTTGGATGTTGCAAAAGATTTTATTGAAAAAGTTAAGCCAAAAGCATTAGGCCAAGAGATAATAAGGTCTACCTCCCCTGGAGATATGGTTGTTAAAATTGTTTATGATCAGCTTGTAGACTTATTAGGTGCAACAAATAATGAGATAAACTTAAACGCAGTACCGCCTGTGCCAATGATGTTAGTTGGGTTACAAGGTTCTGGAAAAACAACAACAACAGCAAAATTAGCAAAATTTTTAGAAAATAATAAAAAGAAAAAAGTAATGATGGTCAGTCTGGATATTTACAGACCAGCTGCACAAGAGCAACTTAGATCTTTAGGAGAACAAAATAATATTTTAACTTTACCTATTATAGAAGGTCAGCAACCTGCCGATATTTGTAGAAGAGCAATAAGTGCCGCTAATTTAAATGGAGCTGAAATAATTTTATTTGATACTGCTGGTAGAACTCAAATCGATTTACAAATGATGAGTGAGATTAAGCAAATTGAAGCTGTCATTAATCCAACAGAAACTTTCTTAGTTGCAGACTCTTTAACAGGTCAAGTTGCAGCCTCGGTGGCAAAAGAATTTAAAAATACAGTTAATTTATCTGGTATTATTTTAACTAGGGCTGATGGTGACGCAAGAGGTGGAGCCGCAGTGAGTATGAAATATGTTTCAAACGTTCCAATTAAATTTTTAGGAATAGGGGAAAAAATAGATAATCTTGAAGTATTCCATCCAGATAGAATTGCAAACAGAATACTTGGTATGGGGGATATCGTATCCCTTGTAGAAAAGGCGGCTCAAGATTTAGGTGAGGAGAATATTAAAAAAGCTGAAGAAAATTTAAAAAAGGGTCAATTTTCAATGGAAGATTATTTATCTCAATTAAGACAAATGAAAAAAATGGGTGGCATTGAGGGAATTATGTCTTTTATGCCAGGAGTTTCTAAAATTAAATCTCAAATGGATTCAGCAGGAATTGATGAGAGTATAATTACTAAAAATGAAGCTATTATTTTATCAATGACAAAAAAAGAAAGAGAGAACCCAAAAATAATTGATGGTTCTAGAAAAAAAAGAATTGCTAATGGCTCTGGCACAGATCCGGCCACTATCAATAAATTGCTTAAGCAATTTAAAATGATGTCTGAAATGATGAAAAAGATGTCAAAAGGAAATCTGAAAGGTATGTCTGATAAAGGTATACCGCCAGAGCTATTTAACCAATTAAAGTAAAAAAAGGAGAAGAAATGTTAAAATTAAGATTATCAAGAGGTGGAACAAAAAAACGTCCTGTTTATAAGGTTGTTGTTGCCGACAGTCGTTTTGCAAGAGATGGACGATTTATAGAAAAGGTTGGTTTCTTTAATCCACTATTACCTAAAGAAAAAAAAGAAAGAGTGGGCCTAGAAGCCGAGAGAATTAAATATTGGCTTGGTCAAGGAGCTCAGCCAACAACTAGAGTAGCAAGAATTTTAGGTGAGAACGAACTAATGCCTATGCCTGCAAATGGAAATAATCCAAATAAAGCAGTGCCAAAAAAAGAGAGAAATAAAAAAGAGGAGGATAATAAAGAAGCTCCTAAGGAAGAAGCTCCAAAAGCAGAAGCAGCTCCAGCAGCAGAGGCTCCTAAGGAAGAAGCTCCAAAAGCAGAAGCAGCTCCAGCAGCAGAAGCTCCTAAGGAAGAAGCTCCGAAAGCAGAGGCAGCTCCAGCAGAGGAAAAAAAATAATTTAAAGTTTATTTATGTGGCAAGCTCAAGTGTTTACACTTTATCCAGAAGTTTTTCCTGGTCCTTTATCTAAAGGGCTTTATGGAAAAGCTATATCAAATAATTTATGGAAACTAAAAGTTGTAAACATAAGAGATGCAGCTGATGACAAACATAAAACAGTAGATGATACACCTTATGGAGGTGGCTCTGGGATGTTGTTAAAAGCTGATGTTCTTGCAAAGTCCTTAGACGAAAATAAAAATGAGAATGAGAGAATCTTATACTTGTCACCAAAAGGAAAAAAGTTTGATCAAAATTTGGCAAAAGAGCTTGCTAATGAAAAATCATTGTCAATAATTTGTGGTCATTTTGAAGGTGTAGATGAGAGAATACTTTCAACAAGAAAGATTGAGGAGATTAGTATTGGAGATTATATTTTATCAGGTGGAGAGTCGGCAGCGTATGTAGTGATAGATAGCATTTTAAGATTACTGCCAGGTGTATTAGGAAATGAAAAATCTAAACTAGATGAAACCTTTGAAAATGGTCTTCTAGAGTACCCTCAATATACAAAACCTCAAATTTGGGAGGAAAAAGCCGTACCAGACGTACTATTATCAGGGGATCATAATAAAATTAAACACTGGCGTTTATCTCAATCTGAGGCTATAACACGCGACCGAAGACCAGATTTATGGGAAAAATATAAGAAAAACTAACTTGATACACATTAACATGAAAACAATTGAAGAAATAAATCAGCACAACGTTAAGAAAATACTTTCAGAGA
Source organism: uncultured Pelagibacteraceae bacterium (assembly GCA_902624585.1). GTDB lineage: Bacteria > Pseudomonadota > Alphaproteobacteria > Pelagibacterales > Pelagibacteraceae > Pelagibacter. The sequence continues at coordinate 38,858 of CACNXU010000004.1, forward strand.
AAAAAATTCCTGAATTTTATCCTGGAGATGTTGTTAAAGTTGGTGTGAGAATTACTGAGGGTAAAAAAGAAAGAATTCAATATTTTGAAGGGGTTTGTATTGCAAAAAAAAGTAGAGATTTAAATTCATCTTTTACTGTTAGAAAAATCTCTTTTGGGGAAGGTGTTGAGAGAACTTTTCCTTTATTTGGTACATTAATTGACTCGATCAAAGTTATCAGATCTGGTAAAGTAAGAAGAGCCAAACTTTATTATTTAAGGGACAGAACAGGTAAATCAGCAAGGATCGCTGAAAAAATTAGAAAAAAAATTGGTATTGATATTGATGTAAAACCAGAAACGGTTACTGAGGAAAATGTAGCTCCAGTAGCAGAAGCTCCAAAAGAACAATTAGCTCCAGCTGGAGAAGCTCCTAAGGCAGACGCAGCACCAGCAGTAGAGGCTACTAAAGAAGAAGCTCCTAAAGTAGAAAAGTCAGAGGGTGCTTCAGAGAAAAAATAATATTTTTTCAATGGCCACAACACTTTACGATAAAATTTGGAAAGATCACCTAGTAGATCAACAAGATGATGGTACAGCATTATTGTTTGTTGATAGACACTTAGTACATGAGGTAACTAGTCCACAAGCTTTTGAAGGTTTAAGAAATTCAAATAGAAAAGTTAGGCATCCTAAGTTGACTTTAGCTGTTGCTGATCACAATGTTCCAACTACAGATAGAACAAAAGGAATTGCTGATACTGACTCAAAAATACAGGTAGAAACTTTAGAAGCGAATTGTAAAGAGTTTGGAGTACAACTTTTTAGCATGAATGACAAAAGGCAAGGTATTGTTCATGTGACAGGTCCAGAACAAGGTTTCACGCAACCAGGTACAGTTATTGTTTGTGGAGATAGTCATACCGCTACACATGGTGCCTTTGGAGCGTTAGCTTTTGGAATAGGAACTTCAGAAGTTGAGCATGTATTGGCTACGCAAACATTAGTTCAGAAAAAAGCTAAAAATTTTAGAATTAATGTAAATGGAAAATTACCTTTGGGTGTAACTTCAAAAGATGTCATTCTTCAAATTATTGGTAAAATAGGAACAGCAGGTGGAACAGGATGTGTTTTGGAATATGCTGGAGATCTAATAGAGTCTTTAAGTGTAGAACAACGTATGACTATTTGCAATATGACAATAGAAGGTGGAGCAAGAGCTGGATTGATTGCACCTGATGAAAAAATATTTCAGTATCTAAAAGACAGACCTATGTCTCCTAAGGGTGAAAATTGGCATAAAGCAATAGACTATTGGAGTAGTTTAAAAAGTGATCCTAGCGCAAGTTTTGATAAAGAGATGAGTTTACAAGCTGATGAAATTGTACCAATGATTACTTGGGGAACATCACCACAAGACGTAATAACTATAGATGGAAATATTCCAAATCCAAAAAATGAAAAAGATGAAGACAAAAAAAATTCATTAGAAAGAGCATTAGATTATATGGGTTTAAAACCAGATATGGCAGCTACAGATATTAAGATTGATAAGGTCTTTATTGGCAGTTGTACAAATGGCAGAATTGAGGATTTAAGAGAAGCAGCTCAAATATTAAAAGATAAAAAAATAGCTTCACATGTTCATGCAATGGTTGTTCCAGGGTCAGGATTAGTTAAAGAACAGGCGGAGCAAGAGGGATTAGATAAAATCTTTGTAAATTCAGGGTTTGAATGGAGAGAGCCTGGATGCTCAATGTGCTTAGCAATGAATGCAGATAAATTAAAACCAGAAGAAAGATGTGCCTCTACATCTAATAGAAATTTTGAAGGTAGACAAGGAAGAGGCGGAAGAACTCATTTGGTAAGCCCGGGTATGGCAGCAGCAGCAGCTATTTCTGGAAATTTAGACGATGTTAGAAAGTTCCAAAATTAGATGAGAAAATTTAATACCCTTAAAAGTATTCCTGCGTACTTACCAATAGTTAATATTGATACGGATATGATAATTCCAAAACAATTTTTAAAAACAATTAAAAGAACTGGACTTGGAAAAAACCTTTTTTTTGAAATGAGATATGATGATAATGGAAATAAAATAGATGACTTTGTTTTAAATAAAGTTCCATATAATAATTCAAAAATTTTGATAGCTGGAAATAACTTTGGATGTGGATCTTCTAGAGAGCACGCTCCATGGGCATTGTTAGATTTTGGTATTACTTGCGTAATTAGTTCCAGTTATGCAGATATTTTTTATAATAATTGTTTTAAAAATGGAATATTACCAATAATTCTAGAAGAAGAAAAAATAAAAGAGTTATCAGAGTATGCTAAAAGAAAAGAAGAGATTTCTATAGACCTTGCAGAAGAAAAAATAGTTTTTGGAAATAACGAGATTAAATTTGAAATCGACCCTTTCAAAAAAAAATGTTTGATCGAAGGTTTAGATGATATTGCACTTTCATTAAAAAAATCAGATAAAATTCAAATATTTGAAAATCATTTAAAAAATGAAAAGCCATGGATTATGAATGATTAAAGTAAAAAAACGAAAAATACTTTTACTTCCAGGTGATGGTATTGGCCCAGAAGTAATAAGTGAAGTTAAAAAAATCATAAACTGGTTTAATGATAAAAAATCTTTAGATTTTGAAATAGATCAAGAACTTGTAGGTGGTTGTTCATACGACAAACATGGTACTCCAATTACTGATGAGGTTTTTTATAAAGCCTTAGAAAGTGAAGTGTTAATGCTAGGAGCAGTTGGTGGTCCCACGTGGGATAATTTAGAATTTTCAAAAAAACCTGAAAGAGCATTATTAAAACTTAGAAAAGAGTTAAAACTTTTTGCAAATTTAAGACCTGCAATTTGCTTCAAACAATTAGTTGATGCTTCAACACTTAAGCCAGAGATAGTTTCAGGATTAGATATAATGATAGTTAGAGAGTTAACGGGAGGTATATATTTTGGTGAACCTAGAGGAATTAAGCCAATTGAGAATGGTGAAAGAAAAGGTATCAACACTCACACTTATACATCTAGTGAAATTTCAAGAGTAGCAAGAATTGCTTTTGATTTAGCTAGAAAAAGATCAAATAAAGTTACGTCTTGTGAAAAATCAAATGTAATGGAGGCTGGACAGTTGTGGAAAGAAGAAGTTCAAGAGCTTCATGATAAAGATTACAAAGATGTAGAATTAAGTCATATGTTGGCAGACAATTGTGCCATGCAACTTTTGCGAAATCCAAAACAATTTGATGTGATTGTAACCGACAATTTATTTGGAGATATGTTGTCAGATCAAGCTTCAATGTTAACTGGATCATTAGGCCTTTTACCTTCTGCATCTTTAGGCGCAAAAAATAGGGATGGTGAGATGAGAGCAATGTATGAGCCTATTCACGGGTCTGCTCCAGACATTGCTGGAAAAGGTATCGCTAACCCAATCGCTTCAATTTTAAGCTTTGCAATGGCATTAAGATATTCACTAGATCTTGATAAAGAAGCAGATATTTTAGAAAAAGCAGTTCAAGACGTTCTAGACGATGGTTTAAGAACTAAAGATATAATTTCTGACGGTATGAAAGAAATATCTACTTCAGCAATGGGTGATGCGGTAATTTCAAAATTGCAATAAAAAAGGAATTATTCTAAGGTTTAAAAATGCCAAGTTACACAGCTCCAGTCAAAGATATGATGTTTCTCTTCGAAAAATTAAGAGATAATAAAAATTATAACGAGCTTGAGAGGTATAATGAAGTAACTCCAGACTTGGTAAAAGATATTTTGGAAGAAGCGGCTAAGATAAATCAAAATTTAATTTTACCACTTGCTAAAGCAGGAGATGAAAATCCAGCTGTCCTAGAAAATGGTATTGTTAGAACTCCTCCAGGATATAAAGAAGCATACCAGAAATATATTGAAGATGGTTGGACATCGTTATCTTGTGATCCTAAATACGGTGGGCAAGGGATGCCAAAAACTGTGAGTGCATTCTTTGATGAAATGTTATCTTCAGCAAGTCTATCATTTAAATTATATAGTGAATTAAGTATTGGTGCTTATAATTGTATAAATCACCATGCATCAAATGAAATAAAAGATAAATATTTACCAAAAATTGTTGAAGGTAAATGGAGTGGCACGATGTGTTTAACAGAGCCAGTTTGTGGAACAGATTTAGGTCTATTAAAAACTAAAGCAATCAAACAGTCTGACGATACGTATAAAATTAGTGGGCAAAAAATATTTATAACTTCGGGCGATCACGACTTAACTGAAAATATCATTCATTTGGTTTTAGCAAGATCTACCGATTCTCCATCTGGTACCAAGGGTATTAGTTTATTTCTCGTTCCAAAATATATTGTTAATGAAGATGGCAGTGTTGGTCCAAGAAATGGTATTTCAACTGGATCTATTGAAAGCAAGATGGGCATTAAAGGTTCAGCTACATGTGTATTAAATTTTGATGATGCAACTGGTTATATGATTGGTACTAAAGACAAAGGTCTTAGTGCCATGTTTACTATGATGAATTTAGAAAGAATAGTGGTTGGTATTCAAGGTTTAGGAATTTCTGAAATTGCTTATCAAAACTCACTTGCTTATGCAAAAGAGAGAAAGCAAGGAAAAACGAATAATTCTCAATCTTCAAATGGTGCGGATTTTATTATTGAACATGCAGATATTAGAAGATCTTTACTGAATATGAAATCCATAATTGAAGGTGAAAGAGCCTTATGTTTTTGGTTGTCCCAACAAACAGAGGTAAGTCTTCATCATCCAAATGAGAAGATAAAACATGATGCTTCAGATTATGTTTCATTAATGACTCCTGTAGTTAAATCGCTATTTACCGATCTAGCAATGGAAATCACAAGTGATGCAATGCAAATATACGGTGGATACGGTTATACAAAAGATCAAGGCATAGAACAATTGTATCGAGATAATCGTATTACCCCTATTTATGAAGGAACAAATTCAGTGCAAGCAGCAGATTTAGTATTTAGAAAATTATTTAATAAAAATGGCAATATTATTAATAAGTTTTTAGAAATGGTTAAGTCAGAGTCCAAGTCTAAAAATGGAAAAGTAAAAACATTTTCCAAAGAATTAAATTATTATTTAGATATATTGTCTAAGTTTACAGGCTGGATAGGAGATAAAAATAAAATTGAAAAAGATGATGTTAGTGCTGCAGCAAATGATTATTTAAAAAGTTTAGGATACATCTCAATTGCTTATGCTTGGATTAAAATTTTAGATGTAAGTTTCAATGATTTTAACACAAATAAAGAGTTTTATAGTGATAAGATAAATACCGCTAAATTTTATTTTGATAAAGTTTTACCTCGAGCTGAGTATCATTATAAATCTGCAATTTCTGGAAGCTCAAATATTATGAATTTTAAATTTAATTAGTAATGAATCATTACGAGACAAATTTAGACAAAAATAAAGCTAATCACGTTCCACTCACTCCACTGACATTTTTAAAAAGAGCAAAAGAAATTTATCCAAATTATGAAGCTTTAATTTATGAGGATAGAAAATACACTTGGGAAGAAGTTTATAAAAGAGTTGTAAAATTTGCTAGCGCTTTATCGAAAATAGGCGTTAAAAAAGGTGATACAGTTTCATTTTTAGCATTTAATACGCCAGAAATTTTTGAAGCGCATTACTCAGTACCAATGACTGGTGCAGTTATCAATACTATAAACATAAGATTAGATGCTAAAACAATTTCTTACATTTTAGATCATAGTGAAGCAAAGGTACTTGTAGTAGATAGACAATTGCATGGAGAAGTAAAAAAAGCTTTAAAAACTTTTAACAAGAATATTACTATAATCGATATCAATGATAAATATGCTGATCAATCTAAATTAGAAAAAATTGGAGACTTAGAATACGAGAGTTTTTTAAATACAGGCGATGAAAATTTTCAATGGGAAATGCCAGAAGATGAGTGGCAAGCAATATCATTGAGCTATACATCAGGAACTACAGGAAATCCAAAGGGAGTAGTATATCATCACAGAGGAGCATATTTAATGTCAACAGGAAGCTCCGTAGCTTGGAATATGCCAAACAGATTAAATTTTTTGACAGTTGTTCCAATGTTTCATTGCAATGGTTGGTGTTATCCATGGACTGTTCCAATGCTTAATGGTCGAACAATTTGTTTAAGAAATATAGATATTAAAAAAATTTTTGAATTAATTGATAAATATCAAATTACTCATTTTGGTGGTGCACCAATAGTGTTAAATATGATTACTGGAGCACCTGAGAGTGATCAAAAAAAATTAAAGCAAAAAGTTTATGTATTAACAGCTGGAGCTCCTCCTCCAAGTATAATTTTTAAAAAAATGAAAGCCCTAGGTTTTGAAGTAATGCATGTATACGGTTTAACAGAAACTTACGGCCATGTTACCCAGTGTGCTTGGAATGATGAGTGGAATGATTTTGATGAAGAGAAGCAAAATGAAATTAAAGCAAGACAAGGTGTCAAATATCCAAATACTGAAGGAGTAACTATTTTAGATCCTGAAACAATGAAGGAAGTCCCTAGAGATGGAAAGACAATCGGAGAAATCATGATTAGAGGAAATGTGGTAATGAAAGGATATTTTAAGGATAAAGATGCAACTGATAAAGCTATGAAAGATGGATGGTTTCATAGCGGTGATTTAGCTGTGATGCACCCTGATGGCTATATTAAAATACAAGATAGATCAAAAGATATAATTATTTCTGGAGGAGAAAATATTTCTTCAATTGAAATTGAGAATACTCTTTCGAAACATCCATCTGTTTCTATTGCTGCAGTTGTTGCAAAGCCTGATGAAAAATGGGGAGAAGTACCATGTGCATTTATTGAAGCAGTCAAAGATAAACCAGTCAGCGAAAAAGAATTAATTGATTTTTGTAAAGAAACATTGGCAGGATTTAAAGTCCCAAAAAAAGTTATTTTTTGTGAGTTGCCAAAAACATCGACGGGAAAAATACAAAAATTTGAATTAAGAAAGCAAGTTTAGGTAATTTTGATTTTTCAAATAGAAAATAAAAATATTCATGCATCTGATGCCGGACAGGGAATAGATCTAGGTAAAGAGACTATTGTATTTCTTCATGGAAGTGGTCTTTCCCATATAGTTTGGTCTTTAACAGAACAATTTTTTTCTAACAAAAATTTTAATGTTTTATCTGTAGATTTACCAGGCCATGGAAATTCTGATGGTCCTTGTCTTGATACAATTGAGAAAATTGCTGATTGGTTAGAACAAGTATTTATTTCATTAAATTTAAAAAAATTGACTTTAGTTGGACATTCTCAAGGATGCTTGGAGATACTTGAGTACGCATCAAAATATAAAAATAGATTGAAAAAAATAGTGTTTATTGGTGGTTCAAATAAAATGCCAGTTCATTCTGATCTAATTGATTTAGCAAAAAATGGAGATTCTGATGCAGTTAAATTAATGATGAAGTGGGGATATGAAGGATCAAAAAAATTTATTGGAGGCAATCCTGTAGAAAAAATTATTCAGTCACCAAGAGATATTAGAGAAATATTAGCAGTGGATCTTGTTGCTTGTAACAATTATAAAAACGGAACTGATGCAGCAAAATCAATAGAATGCCCATCGTTATTTATTTTTGGATCTTTAGACAAAATGGTAAACTTAGAAGCAGGTAAAAAATTTTCAAATTTAGTTAAAAACTCAACAGTATATGTAATTGAAGGATGTGGTCACATGATTATGATTGAAAAAGCATTTGAAATGAGAGACAAGGTCTTAGAATTTTTAAAATAATGAAAACTTTTTCAATAGCAAAATCAAGAAGACTTAGAGGTACTCCTTATACTTCAAGAATCGAAAAACAAGGAGTTACAGCTTATACCATATATAATCATATGCTACTCCCTGCTGCATTTGGTACATTGGAAGACTCTTACCATCATCTGAAAGAACATGTGCAAGTATGGGATGTTGCTGCAGAAAGACAAGTAGAAATTTCTGGAAAAGATTCTGCAAAATTAGTTCAATTAATGACCTGTAGAGATTTATCAAAATCAAAAGATGGAAGATGTTATTATTGTCCGATAATCGACGATAATGGAGGGCTCATCAATGACCCAGTAGTATTGAGGTTAAACGAAAACAAATGGTGGGTTTCTCTTGCTGACTCGGATGTAATATTGTTTGCTAAAGGATTGGCAATAGGAAATAAATTTGATGTTAAAATTTTCGAACCCGATGTTGATATAATGGCAGTACAAGGTCCAAAGTCATTTGATCTGATGGAAAAAGTTTTTGGAGATAAGATTGTAAATTTAAAATTCTTTGGATTTGATTATTTTGAATTTGGTGGTGATAAACATTTAATTGCAAGATCCGGATGGTCAAAACAAGGTGGTTACGAAATTTATGTTGAGCACAATGACTCAGGATTAAAATTATATGATCATCTTTTTGAAATTGGAAAAGAATTTAATGTTAAACCAGGGTGTCCTAATTTAATTGAAAGAATTGAGAGTGGATTACTTTCATATGGAAATGATATGGATAATGGAGATAATCCATATGAGTGTGGATTTGATAAATACATTAATACAGATAGTGATGTTGATTTCTTAGGAAAAGATAAACTAAAACAAATTAAATCTGATGGAATAAAAAAAAAATTAATGGGAGTAAAGTTTGATACAGATAAAATTAGTCTTACAGGTTCTTTAGATCTAACTGATCAAAACAATAAAACAATTGGAGAATTGAGATCAGCTTGCTATTCGCCACATTTTAAAAAAGTTATTGGCATTGCAATGATGAAAAAAGACCACTGGAATACTGATCAAGATGTAAAAGCTAAGATAAATAGCCAAAATTGCACCGGTAAAGTTTGCGATTTACCTTTTATTTAGTATAAAAGCTCTAAAACATGAACATAGCTATAGTAGGTGCAACAGGTAATGTAGGAAGAAAAACTCTTGAGGTTTTTGATAAAAAAAACTTTAAGTTTGATAACCTATATCTAGTTGCATCAGAAAAAAGTGCAGGAACAAAAATCACATTTAGAGACAAAGAGTACGAGGTTGAAAATTTAGAGAACTATGATTTTTCAAAAGCAAACATAACTTTTTTTGCAGCTGGTGGAAAAATTGCAGAAAAGTATGCAGAAAATGCAGCTAAAAATACTATAGTAATTGATAACTCTAGTTTTTTTAGAATGGATCCAGAAGTTCCTCTTATTGTTCCACAGGTAAATGGATCTGATATAAAAAAAATGAAAAAAAATATAATTGCAAATCCAAATTGTTCAACAGCACAACTTGTTATTGCACTCAAACCACTTCATGATTTATTTAAAATAAAGAGAGTTGTGGTTTCAACTTATCAATCTGTTTCAGGTGGCGGTAAGGCTCCAATGGATGAATTAATTGAACAAACCAAATTGTACTTAGAAGGAAAAAAAATTGATTCTAAAAATTTTACCAAACAAATTGCATTTAATATTATTCCACACATAGATGTATTCGCAGAAGATGGTTATACAAAAGAAGAATTAAAAATGGAGAATGAAACCAAAAAAATTTTAGATAATAAAATTGAACTTACAGCAACTTGTGTGAGGATTCCGGTTCTAGTATCACATTCTGAAGCTGTAAACATTGAATTTGAAAAATCATATAATTTAGAAAAAGTGAGAAATGCCCTAAATAACGCAGAAGGATGTAAGGTAATTGATAAAAGGGAAAACGGTGGTTATAGCACTCCACTTGATGCCACAGGGAGTGATGAAACTTATATATCTAGAATTAGAGAAGATAAAACAAATCCCAATTCTTTAAATTTGTGGATAGTTTCTGATAACCTATTAAGAGGTGCTGCACTTAATTCTGTTGAAATTGCAGAAACAATAATTAAATCAAGTTAAGGAAATGGAAAATAGACCTTTATCACCACATATACAAATTTATAAATGGCATATTTCTTCATTGGTATCAATTTCACATAGAATTACTGGAATAATAAATTTTTTTGCGATTACTTTAATTTGTTTATGGTTTGCTTTCATGCTTCTAGGTGAAGCCAACTATCAAATAATTAATAATTTTTTAGAAACATTTTTGGGAAAATTCATTTTGATTAGCATAACTTGGTCATTCAGTTTTCAAATGTTAAGTGAGATTAGACATTTGATTATGGATTATGGTTATGGATTCGAGTTACAAAAAACAAAAGTTACTGGACTACTTGTTATTTTTGGATCAATAATTTTAACTGTATTAATTTATTTATTTGGAAGAGGTTTTGTATAATGTTACCTGCAACAAAAAAGTGGATTTTTTTAAGAATAAGTTCATTAATTTTATTACCTCTGATGTTTTGGTTTGTAGTAAATTTAGTAAACTTTTATGATAAGACATATGTTGAAATAGTTGGA
>CACNXU010000005.1 GCA_902624585.1 uncultured Pelagibacteraceae bacterium
TTTATTTTGTTTATTTGCTTGATTAGCAAATAATTCTATTAAATTATTTAAGTTATCCAAATTCATAATTACATGGTGGGCGAAGAGAGAATCGAACTCTCACTTCTTGCGAAACACGATTTTGAGTCGTGCGCGTCTACCAGTTCCGCCATTCGCCCTTGGTATTCATTTAAATTATATTTAATAGTATAAGAACTAAATTTATATTAAAACCAAAAAATGTTTCAAACACTTTACAAAAAATGTTTAGAATTAGCTGGGCACAAAAGTTCTAATTTTTATTTAGGGCTTGTATCTTTTATAGAAAGTTCTTTTTTTCCTATACCCCCAGACGCTATGATAATTCCAATGGTTATTTCAAAAAAAAAAGAATATTTAAAAATATTTTTAATAGCATCAATATTTTCCGTTCTTGGGGGAATTTTTGGATATTTGATGGGTTATTTATTTTTTGATTTAGCAATCTATGTAATCGAATTTTACGGTTATCAAGATAAAGTTGAAAATTTAAAATTGAGCATGTCTCAAGGTAGTGGATTCCTCGCTTGGCTGAGTATTCTTTTTTTAGCTGGCTTTACGCCATTACCCTATAAAGCTTTTACAATTTCAAGTGGTTTAATAGCTTTCAATCTTCCTATTTTCATAATTGTAAGCTTTATTTCAAGAAGTTTGAGATTTTTTATTGTAGCTTATTTGTCTTATAAGTTTGGAGAATTATTTACTGAATACATGGAAAAACATGGATCAAAATGGTTTACCATAATTGGAATTATTATAATTATGATATTCATATTTACATATTTATTTTTTAAATTTAATGGTTGAGATTAGCAAAACTATAACAATAAAATTAATTCTTTTAATCAGTGTCGTTGCTTTATCCTCAGCTTTTTTCATTGAATATGTTTTGGGTCATCAACCTTGTAATTTATGTATATTGGAAAGAATTCCTTATCTACTTGCAATAATAATAATTATATTAAATTATAAAATAACTTACCTTGAAAAGAATTTCATACTTGCACTTACTTTAATTTTTTTAATCGCTACTGCTCTATCACTATATCATTTGGGTATTGAGCAGGGATATATTAAGGAATCATTAGTTTGTGAGTTAAATAATGGATCAAATTTACTATCTAAAGAGGATATTCTTAAGCAATTACAAGAAAAAAATGTAAGTTGTCAAGATGTTACATTTAAAATATTTGGATTATCACTTACAAGTTACAATATTTTAATATCTTTAATAATTAGTATTAGTACAGCAAAAATATATTTTAATTATGACAAAAGTTGACAAAAAAAGAATTGAAGAATTTATAAGAGTAGACCATGCTGGTGAACGCGGAGCAGTCAAAATATATGAAGGGCAGCTATTAGCACTAAACACTTTTGTGAAAGATGAAGATTTAAAAAAAAAAATTGAAGATATGAAGGTCCATGAAAAAGAGCATTGTGAATTCTTTGAAAATGAAATTAAAAAAAGAAATATACAACCTACTAAATTTTTACCATTGTGGGACTTATTAGGTGTAGGATTAGGATTTGGTACAACTTTACTTGGAAAAAAAGCTGCGATGTTATGTACTGCATCTGTTGAGGAAGTTATAGACGAACATTACTTAAATCAAATTAATCAGCTTGATAATAGTGAAAAAGATTTAAAAAAAAAAATCACAAAATTTCGACAAGATGAAATAGACCATAAAGATATAGCTTATGATGAGGGTGCCACAAAAAAAGGACCGTACTTACTGTTAGATAAAATTATTAAGACTGGTTCAAGAATTGCGATTAATATTTCTGAAAAAATTTAAGCTTCGAGCTCTACATCCCAATATAAATAGTCCATCCAACTTTTGTGTAAATAATTAGGGGGGAAGTTTTTACCATTTTTATGTAGATCCTCTGTTGAAGGACGATAAGGGTGTTGATTAAGCTTCATTTCTGAATTTTTTAATAATTTACCTCCTTTTTTTACATTACATGCAGAGCACGCTGTAACAACATTATCCCAATTTGTCTGTCCTCCTTTTGATCTTGGCAATAAATGGTCAAAAGTTAACTCTTCATTGCTTCCACAGTATTGACATGAAAATTTATCTCTTAAGAATACGTTAAATCTTGTAAAACTTGGTTTTGATTGAGGTACAATATAATCTTTTAAAGCTATTACACTTGGAAGTCTCATGTTGAATGAAGGGCTTCTTATTACTCGATCATAGTTACTAACGATAATAACACGATCGAGAAAAACCGATTTTACTGTGTCCTGCCAAGACCATAAAGACAAAGGATAATAACTTAGTGGCCTGTAATCAGCATTGAGGACTAATGCTGGACACTTTTCTAGTGAAACATTTTGTTCAATAAAACTATTCATTAAATTAATTTTAGCTTACTTAAACAATATTATCAATAACAAGAGATATTAAATTTTTTTAAAATAAAATTTAGAGCTGTACTTGATGCTTCAATAGGAATATGATGATCACAATTTTTAATTAACAATGTGTTAATGCTAACATTGTTTCTAATTAAAAAATCTTTCGCCTCTAATAAATGTGTTGATGAGACAATTTGATCAGCATCTCCGTGAATAAGCAACGTTTGGGTATTATTTTTAATTCTATTTTTTAAATCATTTTGATCAATTATTTTTCCAGAAAATCCAACTATACAAGAAAATTTTTCTTCAGAAGTGAGGCCAACATTTAAAGACATCATACAACCTTGACTGAAACCTGATATGCAAATTTGGTTATTAGATAATTTAAATTCCTGCTTTACCTCAACAATAAACTTTTTCAAGATATCTTCAGCTTTTATTGATTCTTTTAAAATATATACTGAGTCCTCTTTTGTTAAATCAAACCATTGATAACCTACAGGATTTATAGCACATGGTTCATGACCATTAGGACAAATGAAGACTGTATTTGGCATATGTCTTTTCCAATTTAAGGATAGCATACTTATATCCTTTCCATCTCCTCCGTAACCATGAAGTAAAATAATTGCATTTTTAATTTCGAAACCTTTTTCTGGTCTAATAATTACCGAATCTAGGCAAAATTTCATAGTTGATAAATTATGTTTTTTATTTAAAAAAAACAATCTACAATAAATAATATGATTTCAGGAGTAATTGTAAAAATTTTATCGATAGCACTTTTGATTGCTGTAGGTGTAGTATTAATTTTAGGTATAGGAACTCTTTTTAAGGGTGGGGAAACTAGTAAAAAATATTCAAATAAGTTGATGCAATTAAGAGTTCTTTTACAATTTATTGCAATAATTGCCTTAGTTGGTTTTGCTTATTTTTTTAAAAATTAGTTATATTTTTTTATCCAGTTAACAAAACTTTTATCCTCAAAATTAATAGAGCCTATTATTCTAGCGAATTCTTGACCCTCTTGATTTATTAAAATTGTTGTAGGGACACCTCTTAAAGAAAATGTCTTTGCTAATGTAGTAGGTGGGTCAAAATAAGGCTCGAAGTTTTTGATATTAAAATCAATAAAAAATTTATTAACTTTGTCTAAATTTTCTTTACCAATATTGATCGCAAAAATTATAATTTTATCTAATTTTGGATTAGCTTGAAGTTTATCTAACGATGGCATTTCTTCTTTGCAAGGTTCACACCAGGTTGCCCAAAAATTTAATATTAATAAGTTGCCTCTATATTCTTTGATATTAATTTTTTGATCTTTTTTGTCTAAAAAAATAACATTATCATATGTTTTTGGTACTTTATGGATAACAATATTTTTAATATCAGGCAGTTCTTCAGCAACAACATTACTTATCAAAAAAATAAATATTATTAAAAATCTCATGTTAAATAGGTATAATTAAATATCATGGCAAAAAATAAAAACAACCAAGCAATCTGGAATACACGGATAAAAAGAAATGTATCTAGTTTGTTTCAAAAAGTCGGAAATTCAATAGATATTGATAAAAGACTTTATAAAGAAGACATCCAGGGATCAATTGCTCATGTTGAAATGCTTTTTAAACAAAAAATAATTTCATTTAAAATAAAAAATAAAATTGTTTATGGACTAGTGAAAATTGATAAGGAAATCACAAACAATAAATTTGAGTTTAATAAAAAATATGAAGATATTCATATGAATATAGAAAAGAGACTTTTTCAAATTATAGGCAAAGAAGCTGGCTATGTTCACACTGGAAGATCAAGAAATGATCAAGTAATTACTGATTTTAAGATTTGGATGAAAAATTCAACTAACGAAATAAATAATAATATTAATAAAGTTATTAAGAGCACAATCAAATTAGCTGAAAAAAATGTTGAGACTATTATGCCTGGATTTACACATCTTAAAAATGCCCAAGCTATCTCTTTTGCACATTATTTAATGTCTTACGTAGAAATGTTTAATAGAGATAAAAAAAGATTTTCAAATAATTTAAACAGTTTAAATGAAAATCCGTTGGGTGTTGCGGCATTAGCAGGAACATCATTTAATATAGATAGGAATTATACAACTAGAAAACTTGGTTTTAAAATACCCACAAATAATTCTATTGATACAGTTTCGGATAGAGATTTTGTATTGGATTTTTTATACGCTTCATCTGTGTGTGCTATGCATATTTCTAGAATCGCTGAAGATTTAATTATTTGGAATTCTGATGGTTTTAACTTGATCAATTTATCTGATAAAGTTGTTACTGGATCATCAATAATGCCACAAAAGAAAAATCCTGATCTTCTTGAGTACTTGCGTGGAAAATCAGGAAGCGCTTATGGAAATTTGTTATCGATGCTAACAATTTTAAAAGGCTTGCCATTATCTTATTTTAAAGATTTACAAGATGATAAAGAGATTGTTTTCAAATCTAATGACAATTTAAATAATTGTTTAAAAATTTTTGATGAAATACTAAAAAATTGTAATCCAAATAAGAGTAAAATGTTAGAACTTGCTAATTCTGGATTCACTACAGCAACTGATTTAGCTGACTATCTTGTAAAAAATCACTCAATGTCTTTTAGAAAAGCATATCAAAAAACTGCTGCTGTGGTTAATTTTGCTGAAAAAAGAAAAAAAAAATTAAATGAGTTGACTTTAGAGGAATTAAGAAAAATTGAACCTAAACTTAAAGATGACGTATTAAAAGTATTTAATTTAAAAAATTCAATTAATTCAAAAAAATCTTATGGTGGAACTTCTTTTGATAATATTAAAAAAATGATAATGAAATATAAAAAAGAAAAATGATTAAAAAATTTGCTATAATTATATTGTTATTTTGTGCAGTTATTTCTTGTGGAAAGAAAGGTGATCCTAAATACGTAGATCCAGATAAAAAAGCAGAAATAAAAGAAGTTTCAGTTATCTTAGCTTAATGAAATACATAAACAAAAAATTAACAATAGAAAAAATTAATCTTCAAAAAATTGCCAATAAATTTGGAACTCCATTTTATTCTTACTCCTATTCTAAATTAAAAGAAAATATTAATAATTTTAAAAAAAACTTCAGATCTTTTTCGCCACTTATTTGCTTTGCAGTTAAATCCAACACAAATGTTAATATAATTAAAGAAATTAAAAAATTTGGGTTAGGTGCTGATGTTGTTTCAGTAGGAGAATTGATGATGGCACTAAAAGCAGGAATTAATCCAAGCAAAATAGTATTTTCTGGTGTTGGTAAAACAACAAGTGAAATCAGCTTTGCCATTGATAAAAAAATTTTGCTTATTAACGCTGAGTCTTTAAGTGAAATAAAAGAAATAAATCGAATAGCAAAATCAAAAAATAAAAGAATAAAAATTGGTGTAAGACTAAACCCCAACACAGATGCAAAAACAATAAGTCAAATATCCACTGGGAAAAAAGAAAACAAATTTGGTGTAAATAAAAATACATTCTATGAAATTATAAATTATTGCAAAAATTCAAAAAACATTGATTTAAAATGTCTAAGCGTTCATATAGGTAGTCAAATTTTAGACCATAGACCTTATGAAAAAATGCTTAAAGCGGTTAGTCAAATTCTCAATAAAACAAATCATAAATTTGAATTTATAGATTTAGGTGGAGGCATGGGCATTACTTATACTGATAAAAATAAAAAACTTAATTATAAAAAATACAACATAGCTATCCTTAAATTTTTAAGAAAACATAAAGTTAAAATTATATTTGAGCCAGGTAGATCAATTATTGGCGATACCGGTACATTGGTGTCAAAAATAATCTATATAAAAGATAGCGGGAGTAAAAAATTTATCATTTTAGATGCCGCTATGAACGATTTAATGAGACCTGCCTTGTATGGTGCATTTCATAAAACCTTACCTGTTATAAAATCTAACAAAACATCTAAAAAACCATATGAATTTGTAGGTCCTATTTGTGAAAGTACAGATAAATTTGTTACATTAAAAAAGTTTCAAGTTTTAAGAGAAAAAGATTTAATAGCAATATGTGATGTGGGAGCTTATGGAATGTCACTGAGCTCAAATTATAATTTAAGACCTAAACCAATAGAATTATTAATAAATGGATCAAAAATTAAAGTAATAAGAAAAAGACAAAAGCATAAAGATATAATTTAGCTTTTGACAAAAATGATAAGAAACTTTTTATTTTCAATATTATTTTTCACTGGAATCGTCTTTATTTCGATAATTTTTTTACCATCATTTTTTTTGCCTAAACAGGTTGTTTTGATGGGAGGAAAATTAATGGGCCATTGGGCCAGTTTTTGTTTAAGAATTGTTCTTTCAGTAAAAATTTCAATCATAGGAAGAGAAAATATTATTAATAATGAAAAATTTTTTATAGCATCATCTCATCAGTCAATGTTTGAAACTTTTTATTTACAAACGATCTTTAACTCACCTATATTTATTCTAAAAAAAGAATTATTGTTAATTCCAATTTTTGGTTGGTACTTAAAAAAAATAGGATCAATTTCAATAAAAAGAAACAAAGTTACAAAAGATAACTTGGGTTTTTTTGATGATATTTCAAAAATAATAACCACTTCTAATAGACCTTTAATTATTTTTCCTCAAGGAACTAGAGTTCTTCCAAATGAAAGAACACCTTTTAAAAAAGGTGCTTCGAGAATTTATGAAGAGCTAAATATTGCTTGTCAGCCAGTTGCAATTAACTCTGGATATGTATGGCCTAAAAAAGGTAAAAAGAAATCTAACAAAACAATTACAATCTCTATTCTAAAACCAATTCCTTCTGGGTTAACAAAGGAAAATTTTATTCAAATTCTTGAAAAAAATATTTATTCAGAGTTAGACTTAATTAATTAGCCCTTCATAGGCATAACAACAAAAATACTATCAAAATCACCTGAATCTTTTATTAGTGCTGGTGAACCAGTATCATTAAAAAAAATTTCAACTCTGTCTCCATCTAGTTGTGAAGCAACATCTATCAAATATCTAGAGTTAAAACTTATCTCTAAATCATGATCAAACTTAACACTTAAAGTTTCTCTACCATCACCACTATTGGTATTATTTACCGAGAGATCTAGAGTGTCTTTAGACAAATTGAATTTCACACCATCTTTTTTATCTAATGAAACAGATGCTACTCTATCAACAGAATTTAAAAATAATTTTAAGTCTATTTCTAATTTTTTTTGATTATTTTTGGGTATAACTTGAATGTAATTAGGAAATTTTCCATCAATAAGTTTTGAAATTAAGATACTATTATTTAATTCAAATTTTATTTTTGATTTCAAATTTGAAACTTTTACATCTCCATCATAGCTATCTAATAAAGAGCAAAGTTGAAAAATTGTTTTTTTAGGTAAAATTATTGGATCAAAATCAATTTTTTCTTCTAATCTAGTTTTTGAAATAGACATTCTATGACTATCAGTTGCAACTGCTGTTAAATAATTTTTGTCCTCTACTTCTGTTTGATGAAAATAAATTCCACTTAGGTAATGCCTTGTTTCATCGTTAGAAACTGAAAATTTGCACTTATTTAATAATTTTAATAATTGTTTTGATTTAATTATAAATTCATTTTGATTAAAATTTTCATCTGTCAGTGGAAACTCTGTTGCACTTATGCAGTTCAAATTAAAAATAGATTTTTCAGACTCTACTTGTAATTTACTTATGTCTGTTAAAGAAAGATTTATTTTTTTTCCTGAGCTAAACTTTCTTATAATATCATACATGATTGAGGAAGTTGTAGTTGTTTTACCCTCCTCTAGAATTTCTATATTATTTAATTGATGTATAAATATTAAATCTAGATCAGTCGCAGTGATAGTAAGTTTTGAATTGCTTGCATCTAACAAAATATTAGAAAGTATTGGTAATGTGCTTCTTTTTTCAATAACGCCTTGGCAATAATTTAATGCTTGCTGAAGGTCTTGTTGATTAACGTTAAATTTCATTTTCTTTATTATTATATAAAATCTGGTTTTTTAATTTGTTTATATTATCAACCATCTCAGGATCTTTTTCTTTTATCTTTTCAATAGTTTTTACTGAATGAATTATTGTTGTATGGTCACGGTTAGAAAATTCTCTTCCGATTTCAGGCAATGATTTAGAAGTCAAAATCTTAGTTAAATAAATTGCTGTTTGCCTAGGTCTTACTAAATATCTTGATCTTCTAGATGATAGCATCTCATTTTTGCTAATTTTGAAAAACTTACAAACAATTGTCTGAATTAGATCTATTGTAACCTTATTTTCTGCTAAATTTAATAAATCCTTTAATACTACTTTGGTTTCAGCAAGATTTGGGACTTTGTTGTAAATTCTTGAAAATGAAACAACTCTGTTTATTGCACCAACTAGTTCCCTTACACTTCCAGTTATTTCATTACTTATAAAATCTTTAATTTCTCTAGAAACTTGTAATTGTTCAGAATACAAGGCATTCAATTCTTCAGTTTTCCTATCAACGATTTTTTTTCTTAGCTCTAGGTCTGGCTTTTGAATATCAACAACTAATCCGCCAGAAAATCTTGATTTAATTCTTTCTTGAATCCTTGATAGTTTGTTTGGTGATCGATCAGCTGATACAATTATTTGAGATCCCTTATCAAGTAATGCATTAAATGTATGAAAAAATTCCTCCTGCATAGCTTCTTTTCCACTTATAAACTGGATATCATCGATTAACAAAATATCTGTATTTCTAAAATATTCTTTAAACTTAACCATATCGTTCGATTTAATTGATTTTACAAACTGATACATAAAACGTTCTGCAGAGATAAACATTACTTTATTGTTTTTTTTAAGCTCTAAACCTATTGAATTTAATAAGTGAGTTTTTCCCATTCCAACACCACCATAAATATAAAGTGGATTATAATGAGATATATTTTCTGAAACTTTTAAAGAAGCTTCGTAAGCTAATTTGTTACTTGAACCAGTTATAAAATTATCAAATCTTTTATTTGGATCAATTCTATTATACTGAAGGTAAGAGTCTTTTATAAATGAAACATTTTCATTAATATTGTTATCTTTAATATTACTTTCTTTTAAAGTGATATCTTGAGCTTTTTCAATTATTTTGAATTCAATTCTAATAATATCTTTCTTATATAATTTAATTATTTGTAATATTTGGTCTAAATACCTTGATGTAATCCAATCTCTAATAAATCTAGTTGGAACTGATAACAATAAGTAATTATTGAATTCCTCAACAAAAGAAATCTTTTTTAACCAGCTTTCATAAACTTCCAAGCCGAGTTTATTTTTCATTTCATTCTGTACTTGCTTCCATTCAAAGCCTTCAGAAGAAAAATTTTTGATATTTTTTGTATTTGTTAATTTATTCATAACTTAAGGGGAAATCTCAGTTAGAACTATTTAAAAAAATTTGCAACAAGTTAATCAGAAAAATAAAAAAAAAATAAAATCTATGATTGTGATTGTATTTAAAAAAAATAATTTTTAATTTACCTAAATTTAAAATTATAAATTGAATCAAATATAGATTGAATCATTTAATTGATTAATTTAAAATTAAATCAAATATAGATTGAATGACTATAATCCAAATATTTACTAAATCTAAATATAGTAACCTTATACAAAACTTAAATATATAATGTGGATATCAGGAGTTGTTTAAAAAACTTAAACTAACGTTTAGATTGCAGCAATTTTTTTTGTTATTCTAGAAACATTTCTAGAAGCATTTTGTTTTTTTATTATTCCGGTTTTTGCAATTTTCATCAACTCAGAGTTTAACTTTGGTAAAAATTTAAGAGCTTCATCTTTCTTTTTCTCATCAATTAGAAGGTTCATTTTCTTAAGAGCGTTTCTAAACCTGCTCTTTCTAGCTTTATTTACCACTGTTTGTTTAGAAATTCTTCTAATTCTCTTAATTGCTGATTTTGTGTTTGCCATCTGCGCAGGGGTATAGCTTGAGAATTTATAGTGGTCAACTAAATATTTGACTATTTTTGACAAGAAATACAAAAAAAAGTTGATCTATTTGATGATATTTTTTTTTTTATAATACCCTTACACTGCTTACGCTTACAACTAATACCGTCTTGCTGATAAACCTTAAACTCCTTTTGAAATTTACCTTTGTTACCTGAGATATCTTTAAAATCTCTAATACTTGAACCACCCTTGTTAATCGCATGTAGAAGTATTTTTTTGGAATTTAAAATAATATTTAAACATTCATTTTTATTAAGTCTTTTTGCTTTTTTAAATGGATTTATTTTACTAGCAAAAAGAATTTCACTTGCATAAATATTACCTATTCCAGAAACAAATTTCTGGTCAAGTAAAAAACTTTTTATATCCTTATTTTTATTCTTAAAATAATTAATTACATAATTTAAATTAAATTTATCACTAAATGGCTCAGGCCCCATTGATTTAAACCTTTTCTCTAAATCTTGATGATTTTTGATTATTTCGAAAAATCCAAAGCGTCTTGGATCATTATAAATTACTTTCAAGTCATCAAATACAAACTCTGCATGGTTATGTTTTTTAGGTAAAAAAGGTGAATGATAAAAACTAGTGTTTGTAAATTTTAGGGGCTTTTTCTTATCAAGAATATGGATTGTTCCTGACATTCCTAAATGAATTAAACAATAGACCTCGTTTTGAAAATGAATGATTAAATATTTAGAAAATCTACTAACTTTAATTATCTTTTTATCTTTAAGGAAAATTTCGAAATCACCTGGTATTTTAAACCTTAAATTCCTGTTTCTAATTATTACTTTTTGTATGCTTTTTTTTTTGATCTTTCTATGAAGAGATTGTCTAACAATTTCTACTTCTGGTAATTCTGGCATTTGATACTATATTCAATATATATTTTTTTATGCAACAAAATCTTCAAAATAAAAAAGGCCTTGTAGAAAATGTATTTAATCAGGTCTACAACAAATATGACTTGATGAATGATTTTATGTCGATGGGTATTCATAGATATTGGAAAAAAAGTTTAATTAACATGATGAATCCTAGAGATAAGAGAAAACTAATTGATGTTGCGTGTGGGACAGGAGATGTTGGAAAGTTATTTCTAGATAACACAAATAAAGAGGCTGAAATTACTTGTATAGATCCAAATAAAGGGATGATTGGTCAGGGAAAACAAAAATTATCTAATTATAAAAATATAAAATGGGTTATTTCGCCAGCAGAAAAACTGCCTATAGCGGACAACTCATTTGATTATTACACTATTAGTTTTGGGCTCAGAAATACAAAAAATTTAAATAAGGCACTTTCAGAAGCTTATAGAGTTTTAAAACCTGGTGGACGTTATCTATGTCTAGAATTTTCTAAAATTCAAAATTCAAATCTTGATTTTATATATAAAAAATACTCAAAACTTATTCCTATAATTGGTCAGTTTGTAGTTGGAGAAAAAAAACCTTACGAATATTTAATCAAAAGTATTGAACAATTTATTAATCAAGATGAGTTAATAGAGTTGATGGAAAAAAATAATTTTCAAAAATGTTCTTATAGAAATCTTTCTGGGGGTATTGTTTCAATTCATAGTGGTTGGAAAATTTAATGATAAAAAAACTTATTACTTTATTTAAATTAGGAAGAAAAATTGCAAAATCTGATATTTTAAAAATTGCATCAAAATTTAAGAAACCTCCTTTAGCCGTAACAGTGCTATTCCAAATTTTATCTATTTCATTTGAAAAAAAAGAACGAAATCATTTAATTGAAGATGATGGTGAAAGACTATCTAGATCATTAGAGTCTATGGGTACAACTTTTATTAAACTTGGACAATTTCTTGCTACTAGACCTGATATAATTGGAGAAGAATTATCTTTAAAGCTGGAAAAACTTCAAGATCGATTACCACCTTTTTCAATTCATGAAGCAAAAGAAATTATTAAAGAAGATCTTGGAATTGATGCATTTAATTCAATAATAGATTTAAGTGAGCCGGTTGCTGCTGCATCAATTGCACAGGTCCATAAGGCAAAAATAAATGACAATGGATTAATCAAAGAAGTAGCTATTAAAATTTTAAGACCGAAAATAAAAAAAATATTTAATGAGGAAATAGATGCGATGATGTTATTTGCATTTATTATTGAATCATTTGTAAAAAAAACAAAAAGATTAAAACTTGTTGAAGTTGTTTTTTTACTCAAAGAAATAACTAATCTTGAAATGGATTTAAGATTCGAAGCTGCTGCAGCAAATGAATATGCAGAAAATACTAAAAATGATGCTGGGTTTAAAGTTCCTAAAATTTATTGGAATTTTACTAGTGAAAATGTAATGACTTTAGATTGGATTGATGGAATTTCAATAAGAGAAGCTGAGGAGTTAAAGAAAAGAAATTTAAACACTAATAAAATAGCAGAAGATATTATTCAGCATTTTTTGAGACATGCTGTAAGAGATGGTTTTTTTCATGCAGACATGCATCAAGGAAATATTTTTATTGATAATAGTGGCCAAATTGTACCAATAGATTTTGGGATTATGGGTAGATTAGATAAACTTAGTAAAAAGTTTTTAGCAGAAATTTTATTTGGATTTATTCAAAGAGATTATCGAAAAGTAGCTGAGGTTCATTTAGTGGCTGGATTAGTTCCTAAAGAAGTACCAATTGATGATCTGGCTCAAGCTTTGAGATCAATTGGTGAACCTATATTTGGTCAAGAAGTGAAAGATATTTCAGGAGGTAAATTACTCAAACAATTGTTTGATGTAACAGAGAAATTTAATATGCAAACACAACCTCAATTATTAATGTTGCAAAAAACTATGGTTGTTGTCGAGGGTGTGGCAAGAAAATTAAATCCAAACACAAATATTTGGACAACTTCAAAGCCTGTACTAGAAAATTGGCTTAAAGAAACAAAAGACCCAATTAATAATTTAAATGAAACTTTAAAAAATACATCTGAAGTAATTAAACGTTTACCAGAATTTCCTGAGATTATGGATAAAGCAAATCAAGCATTAACGTTTTTAGCTAGCGGTCAAATTCCACAAAATTCAAATTCATATACCGCTTTAAATGATAAGAAATCAGAAATGATAGCATTTAGAAATCAATCTATTATTGGTTTATTACTTCTTGTAATTTTTGGCCTTATAGTATTTTAATTCCGCAAATGAAAAATTTGTTAAATAAAAAAATACTATTTATTATTTGTGGAGGGATATCTGCTTATAAAAGTCTTGAAACAATCAGGCTTTTTAAAAAGGGTGGGGCAGAAATAAAGACAATCCTTACTAAAAGTGCAAAAGAGTTTGTAACTCCACTTTCAGTAACATCAATTTCTCAAGGTAAAGTATATAGTGATTTATTCAGCTTAGAGAACGAAGCTGAAATGGATCATATTTCACTTTCAAGATGGGCAGATTTAATTTTAATTGCACCGGCCACAGCAAATACAATTTCAAAATTAGCTCAAGGGACAACTGATGACTTAGCTTCTACTGTGGTTTTAGCTTCAGATAAAGATGTTATTTTAGCACCAGCAATGAATGTAAGAATGTGGGAACATCCAACTACTAAAATAAATTTAAAAAAATTAAAGGAGTTTGGATATAAACTAATTGGTCCAGAGGTTGGTGATATGGCATGTGGTGAATATGGAGAAGGTAAAATGTCAGGCCCATCAGTAATTACTGAGGAAATTGATAAATATTTCTTAACTCAAAATAATAATAAAAAATTTAAAGCATTAGTTACAGCGGGTCCAACTAATGAGTATATAGATCCAGTTCGTTTTATTACAAATAAATCGAGTGGCAAACAAGGATATGAATTAGCAAAATCATTATCCAAAAAAGGTTTTGATACAACATTAATATCAGGCCCAACTAATCTTGAAATAACTAAAGATATTAATCTTATAAAAGTCGAGACAGCAGATGAAATGTTAGTTGCCACTCAAGAAAATTTACCTGTTGATGTAGCAATTTTTTCAGCTGCAGTAGCTGATTTTAAAATTGATAAAAAGTATGAAAATAAAATTAAAAACCAAGAGAACTTAAACCTAAATTTAGAAAAGAATGTAGACATACTGCATTATGTGTCTAACCATAATTCCATGAGACCTGAACTTGTAATAGGATTTGCAGCAGAAACTAATCAGATCGATAAAAATGCAGAGGAAAAATTAAACAAGAAAAATTGTGACTGGATAATTTCTAATGATGTATCAAATAAAGATATAGGATTTAATTCTGATTATAATGAGGTTACAATTCATTATAAAAACAGAGATGCTAAAAAAGAAAAACTTTCCTACAAAAAAAAATCTGGAATTTCTGATGAAATAGTTGATAGAATAATTGATCAATTAAATTAATGGCAAAAGTTCTTATCAAAAAGTTAGACCCTGCGGTTGAATTACCTGCTTACAAGACGGAAGGTGCATCAGGTATGGATTTAATGGCATTAGTAAAAGAACCCATCAATCTTAAACCAAACTCATCATGTTTAGTTCCAACAGGTCTTGCAGTAGCATTTTCTAGTGATTTCGAAATCCAAATAAGACCAAGATCTGGTTTAGCTGCAAAAAACAGCATTAGTGTTTTAAATACACCTGGAACTATTGATAGCGATTACAGAGGAGAAATAAAAGTTATCCTTTTTAATCATGGAAAAAGTGATTTTTTAATAAATAATAAAGATAGAATAGCACAAATGATTTTAACTCCTGTAATTAAAATGGATCTTGAGGAAACTGATGATCTACCAGAAACAGTTAGAGGAGAGGGTGGTTTTGGCTCTACTGGAAAATGAGCAAAAATTTAAGCAAAAAAGAAATAGATAAATTTTCTAGACAAATAATTTTAAAAAACATAGGTCCATTAGGACAAAAAAAAATTCTAGACTCAAAGGTTTTAATAATTGGAATGGGTGGTCTGGGATGTCCGGCGGCTGATTTTTTAACTAGATCTGGCATTGGGAAACTAGGAATTGTTGATCATGACATCGTTAGCCTATCAAATATTCATAGACAAAATTTATATGATGAAAAAGATTTAAATCACTCAAAAGTTATAATTGCCAAAAAAAAGCTAAATAGAATTAACCCAAAAACAAAAATAAATCTTTATAACTTTAAAATAGATAGAGTAAAATTTGAAAAAATAATAAAAAATTATGACTTTATTATTGATGGTACTGACAATTTTGAAAGTAAATTTTTAATAAATGATTTAAGTTTAAAATATAAAAAATATCTTGTGACTGGGGCAATTAGTAAATTTGATGGACATATCTTTACTTTTGATTTTGTAGATAAAAATACTCCTTCTTTACGAGACTTCTATCAAGAGGAAGTTATTACTGATGAAATATTAAACTGTGAATATGAAGGAATATTGGGACCAGTAGCAGGAACAATTGGGACAATGCTAGCTAATGAAGTTTTAAAAAAAATATTAAAAGTTGGCCAAAATTTAAATGGATTTATTCTTATTATAGATTTGTTAAATTTAAGTTTTAGAAAAGTTAAATTAAATAAAATTAAAAAAAGTGAAAATAAAATCTTTAATAAATAATATTTTTATATTTTTGTTTTTATTATCATTAGTTACCTCAAGTAATTCTGAGGAAATATTTGTTTCTCTAAAAAAAAATAAGGTAAATGTGCGTTATGGACCTAGTTTCGAGTCCGATATTAAATATATATATAAAAAAATAAATTTACCATTAAGACAAATTGATAAAAAAGAAAATTTTCGGAGAATTATTGATTTAAAAAATAACAGTGGATGGATTCATATTTCACAATTAAAGAAAAGTAATTCAATTATAACCACAAAAGATAAAATTTTATTTAAAAAACCCACGTCTTTTGCAAAACCAGTTGCTCAAATTAAAAAGGGAAGATTATTAATCGTAGAAAAGTGTTTAAGAAATTGGTGCAAAATTTCATCAAAAGAATTTAAAGGATGGATCAAAACAGAAAATATCTGGGGTCTCAATTGATTTAGAGTAATTAACTCGTACTATAGTTTAATAACAACCAACTATTTTTTTTGTTCGCAAATATCCTTAATTATTGGTGTATTAGCACAATCTGAACATTTTGTTTTTTGAACTATGCATCCGTCATCAAGGATTTGTACGTCAACAACTTTATCACACTTTGAACAAGTTGATGAAATTGTTAATCCACATTTTTTGCAATTATAATTTTCAATCTGCATAATAAAAATTTAATTAAAATTTAAATTACTTCAATAATTATTACTGAGAATGATTATTATTCGCTTATTTTTTTTGCGAATGATTACTAATCGCTTTTATTTATCAGTAATTAATATTTTTCAAGAGTAATTACTTTTTAAATTTTTAATTTTTTGATTTACTCGCCCACCATTTATCCAGAATAAAGTACCATACAGAATTTGCGATTGGTTCAACTATTGCATCTGTTAATGCTATCATAAAAGAGACATCTGCTACTAGCATTAAAACTGTTATGGCGATTATAAAATGGCCAATTGTATAAATAACTGTCCTTAATATAGAGCCTTTATTATTTTGAAAAATATTTCCTGCTGCTTTAAATATTCCATTAGTAATTTCCATTATTTTTTAAAAGGACTTTCCAGAACACAGGCTACAAGATGTATTCTTGCTTGCTCACCACCATTAAAGAAATTGTGAAATTTTGTATTATTTGTTATCCAAACATTACCATCTGCAGGTAAATGTTTAGCTACATTTTCTATCACCATAGAACAACCTTTGTTAGTTATGATTGGCACATGTAATCTACACTCGGGATCTTTATGCCAGCTTAAAGTTGATCTTGGTTCTTTTAATAAAAGCCTTACTCTTCCAAGCTTAAACCTTAAACTCAATGCCTCAAAAACTTCTTTAAAATAAGTTTTTTCAAACTCAGGGACCAGTTGAGTATATTTGCTTTCATCTATATCAATATCTCGTGCAACCTCTTTTCCAGTATCATCTGCTATAGTCCAATATTTTCCTCTGATATTATTGCCTTTTATAGAATTTTCGTCATTAGGAATTTGATTAATTGGTATAGCACCGAAGTGAGTTACACCAGGAGAATTAAATTTTTTTTCCTCTAATATTTTGGTTAAATCCCTCTTCAACCTCAAAATATCAAATTTTAAATCTGGAACTTTATAAAAATCCTCAAAACTTACATTGCTCATTTTAAATATCTTTTCTGATTATTAGTTTAACTTTAAATCAAATCTATCTGCATTCATAACTTTGACCCATGCTGAAATGAAATCTTTCACAAATTTAGCTTTTGAATCTTCGCAGGCATAAACTTCTGCCAAAGCTCTTAATTGAGAATTTGAACCAAAAATAAGATCAACTCTTGTTGCTTTCCATTTATTTTTTTGAGTTTTTCTATCTTTACCAACAAATGTTTGTTCGAATTTATCCTCTTCCTTCCAAGTAGTATTCATATCCAGTAAGTTTACAAAATAATCATTTGTAAGAGCACCAGGTTTATTAGTGAAAACACCATACTCAGAATTATCATAGTTAATATCTAAGACTCGCATTCCACCTATAAGGACAGTCATTTCTGGAGCTGTTAGACCTATTAATTGTGCCTTATCTACTAATTTTTCCTCTGCAGATACTATAGAAGCACCCCCATTCAAATAATTTCTGAAACCATCAGCTTGGGGCTCTAATAAATTAAATGAATGAATATCTGTCTGATCTTGTCTTGCATCTCCTCTTCCTGGAGAAAATGGAACATTTACCTTATGGCCAGCTTTTTTAGCTGCTATCTCAATACCGACGTTACCAGCTAAAACAATTAAATCAGCCATTGATACACTCTTCTTTTTAGTATCAAATTTATTTTTAATACTGTTTAACTTTTTTAATATTTTTTCTAATTTTTTTGGATTGTTCACTTTCCAATTTTTTTGAGGCTCTAACATTATTCTTGCACCGTTGGCGCCACCTCTTTTATCTGAACCTCTAAAAGTTGATGCTGAAGCCCATGCAGTAGAAACTAAATCTGAGACAGATATCTTAGATTTTGAAATTTTATTTTTTAAATCTTTTATGTCTTTTGATTTTAATTTATACTTTGGTTTGTCAATCGGGTCTTGCCATATTAATTCTTCTTTAGGTACTTCGCTTCCTAAATAACATGCTCTTGGACCCATATCTCTATGAGTCAATTTAAACCATGCTCTTGCAAAAGCATCATGAAATTCTTTTGGATTTTCGTGAAAATGTTTTGTTATAGGTCCATAACTTGGGTCTACTTTCATTGAAATGTCGGTTGTTTGCATCATTGGAGGATGAAACACATTTTTATCGTGTGCATCGGGAACCATTTTAATTTTTTGCCCGTTTTTCTTTGGTGTCCATTGATGAGCGCCAGCTGGACTTTTAGTGAGCTCCCACTCATGACCATACAAACAATCTAAGTACCCCATATCCCATTTTGTTGGGTTTTGAGTCCAAGCTCCTTCGATACCACTGCTTATAGTATCAACACCTTTTCCAGATTTATAACCACTATTCCAACCAGTTGATTGATCTTGAATTCTTGAAGCCTCAGGATCAGGACCTTTGAAGTCTTCGGAAGCGGCACCATGTGATTTACCGAAAGTGTGTCCACCTGCTACTAAAGCTGCAGTTTCATAATCGTTCATAGCCATTCTGCCAAAAGTTTCTCTTATGTCATGCGCTGCGAGTTTTGGATCTGGATTAGCATCAGGACCTTGAGGATTTACATAAATTAATCCCATATGCGAAGCTCCTAAAGGTTGTTCTAAGTCTCTTTTTCCACTATATCTATCAACAGCAAGCATTTCTTTTTCTGATCCCCAGTAAATGTCATCTTCAGGTTCCCAAATATCTGTTCTTCCAGCGCCAAATCCAAATGTTTTAAAGCCCATTGAATCTAATGCTACATTTCCCACTAAAATGAACAAGTCTGCCCATGAAATTTTATTTCCGTATTTTTTTTTGATTGGCCATAAAAGAAGTCTAGCTTTATCTAAATTAACATTATCTGGCCATGAGTTTAGAGGTGCAAACCTTTGGTTTCCTGTTCCAGCTCCACCTCTTCCATCGCCAGTTCGATATGTTCCAGCTGCGTGCCAAGCTAATCTAATAAATAATGGACCGTAATGACCGTAATCTGCAGGCCACCATTCTTGGGAGTCGGTCATTAATTTTTTTAAATCTTTTTTAAGTGCCTTAAAATTTAGTTTTTTAAATTCTCTTGAGTACTTAAAACTACTATCCATGGGGTTTGTTAAATTTGAATGCTGACTAAGAATTTTTAAATTTAAACTATTTGGCCAGAAATCTCTTACAGTTTGACCTCTCCCTGCTGTAAATTTAGCTGGAGTACCCGCTCCAGTAAATGGACACTTACTTAGTTCATTTGACTTAAAAGATTTTGATTTATAGTTTTCAGTACTCATTTTTCTCCTTTTAAATAATAATTCTAGACTTCTAGTTTATAATAATTCTAAAAAGGAATGTCAAATAGATTAGAATGATTTTAATGTAAATTTGTTAATCTTCTAATTTAACAAGAACTTCAACAGATTTTATTTTTTTTCCAGGAATTGATTTTTGGATATTGATTGGCCCAATGTCTTTATTATCAAGATCAATTAACTTTTCTGCTTTTAAATCATAAAAATGATGATGAGCAGTTGTATTTGTGTCAAAATATGTTTGGCTAGAATTAATTGGTATTTGTTTTAAATAACCTTTTTTTTCAAAAGCATGAACAGTGTTATAAACTGTAGCAACTGATATTTTTTTATCCGTTTGTAAATGTATTTTTTTTGTTAGATCGTTAACAGTAAAATGAAAAGTTTTGTCTGTTTCAAACAAAACTTCGCATATTTTTATTCTCTGTTTTGTTGGTCTTAGACCAGAATCTCTCAATTTTTTGATATATTTGTCTAATATTGACATGTTAATTATAATTATTCTAAACTATTTCTATATTATAATTGCCCTAAATCAAGTATTAAGAGAGCGCAAATTATGAAAAAAAACTCATATACTTACGATGATCTTATAACTTGTGGAAATGGTGATCTTTTTGGACCTGGTAATGCAAAATTACCCCTTCCACCAATGCTTATGTTTGACAGGATAACAGAAATCAATGAGAATAATGGTACATTTAATAAAGGTTCATTAAAAGCTGAATTAGATATTAAGGATGATTTGTGGTTTTTTGATTGTCATTTTAAAAAAGATCCAGTTATGCCAGGATGCTTAGGTTTAGATGCTATGTGGCAACTAGTAGGATTTTTTCTTGGTTGGCTTGGAAACCCTGGAAAAGGCAGAGCATTAGGTGTTGGTGCAGTAAAATTTACTGGTGAAGTTTTACAAAATGTAAAAAATGTAAGATATGAAATTGATATGAAAAAAATAATGTCACCTGGAGGAACAACCGTAGGTCTTGCAAATGGAATTGTTCTAGCTGATGATAAAAAGATATATTCAGCAGAAAGCTTAAAGGTAGGTTTGTTTAAATAATGAGAAGAGTAGTTATCACTGGTTTAGGAGTAGTTTCTTGCTTAGGGAACAATCAAGAAGAAGTTCATCAATCTTTATTAAATTCAAAATCAGGAATTTCTTTTGCAGAAGAATACAAAGAGCATAATTTAAAAAGCCATGTTCATGGTAAACCAAATATTAAATTAGAAGATTATATTGATAGAAAGACAATTAGATTTATGGGTTCAGGATCGGCGTATAATTATATTGCAATGAAAGAGGCAATTGAGGATTCTGGATTAGAAGAAAGTGAAGTGAGCAATTTTAAAACTGGGATCGTAATGGGTTCTGGCGGCCCATCAATTGAAAACGTAATACTTGCAGCAGACAAAACAAGAGCTAAAACTCCAAAACTAATGGGGCCCTTTATTGTTCCAAGAACAATGGCCAGTACTGCCTCAGCAACACTTGCTGTACCATTTAAAATTAAAGGAACTAATTACACAATGAGTTCTGCATGTGCAACAAGTGGACACTGCATAGGAAATTCTATGGAATTAATTCAAATGGGTAAACAGGATGTTGTTTTTGCAGGGGGAAGTGAAGAAATTCATTGGGCGATGACAGCAATGTTTGATGCTATGACAGCTTTATCATCAAAATATAATGATACTCCACAATCTGCGTCTAGAGCTTACGACAAAACTAGAGACGGATTTGTAATTGCAGGTGGTGCTGGCGTGTTAGTGCTTGAAGAATACGAACATGCTAAAGCTAGAGGTGCTAAAATATACGCGGAATTAACTGGTTATGGAGCGACTTCAGATGGATACGATATGGTAGCACCATCGGGCGAAGGTGCCGTTAGATGTATGAAAATGGCAATGGCAACTGCTAAAAATAAAATTGATTACATTAATACTCACGGAACATCTACTCCAGTTGGAGACATAACTGAACTTAATGCTATTAAAGAAACATTTGGAGAGGAAATCCCAAAAATAAGTTCAACAAAATCTTTATCAGGTCATCCTTTAGGAGCAGCTTCAGTACATGAAGCCATCTATAGTTTAATAATGATGAAAAATAGTTTTATAACAGGATCAGCAAATATTACAGATATGGATGATGATGCTAAAAAGTTTCCTATAGTTTCTAAAACTGAAACAGGAGCAACTTTAAATACTGTAATGTCAAATAGCTTTGGTTTTGGTGGAACCAATGCTGCTTTAATTTTTGAAAAGGTCTAATTTATGAGTTTAATGAAAGGTAAAAAAGGATTGATCATGGGTGTTGCAAATGAAAGATCTATTGCCTGGGGTATATCTCAAAAACTTGTAGAGGCTGGAGCTGAACTAGCATTTACATATTTGGGTGACGCTCTTAAAAAAAGAGTAATTCCTCTAGCAGAAAAATTAAATTCAAAAGTTACATTTAGTTGTGATGTTGAAAAAAAAGAAGAAGTAGTAAAATTATTTGAGGATATCAAATCTCAATGGGGTGAAATTGATTTTGTAGTTCATGCAATTGCGTTCTCAGATAAATCAGAATTATCAGGTGAATATTTAGATACAACTAGAGAAAATTTTTTACGAAGTATGTTAATTTCATGTTTTTCATTTACTGAAGTTGCAAAAGAAGCTTCTAAAATTATGAAAGAAGGTGGAAGTCTAATCACTTTAAGTTATGAAGCAAACAAAGCTATTCCAAATTATAATGTAATGGGTGTATGTAAGGCAGCTTTAGAGTCTAGTGTTAAATATCTAGCAAGAGATTTGGGAGCAAAAGGTATGAGGGTAAATGCTATAAGTGCAGGACCTATTAAAACATTAGCGGCTTCTGCTATTGGAGATGCAAAATTCCTATATAAATGGAATGAAGACCATTCTTTACTTAAAAGAAACGTAGATATTCATGATGTTGGAAATTCAGCATTATATCTGCTAAGTGACCTTGCGAACGGTGTTACTGGTGAAATTCACTACGTAGATGCTGGATATAATAAGGTCGGGATGCCAGATCCTAAAAATATTACCTAAATATAGTTAAAGTTAGTAAAAAAACCCCCAGAATTTTCATTCCAGGGGTTTAG
Source organism: uncultured Pelagibacteraceae bacterium (assembly GCA_902624585.1). Taxonomy (GTDB): domain Bacteria; phylum Pseudomonadota; class Alphaproteobacteria; order Pelagibacterales; family Pelagibacteraceae; genus Pelagibacter. Next base: position 23,061 of record CACNXU010000005.1, read on the forward strand.
AATTTAAATTTCGTCTATTACTCTGCTGCTTGTTTCATAGAAAGTTTAACTTTACCTCTATCGAAGCCAATCACTTTAACTTTAACTTCGTCACCCTGTTTGACAACGTCAGTTACTTTAGCAACTCTTTTATCTGCAAGTTCTGAGATATGAACAAGACCATCTTGTTTTCCTAAGAAATTAACAAATGCACCAAATTCCATAATCTTCATTACTTTACCTGAATATATTTTATTTAATTCAGCTTTTGCAGTGATGTCTTTAATCATTTGCATTGCGATGCTTCTAGACTCTTCATCAGGAGCAGCAACTGTTACTACACCTTCATCATTTACATCTACTTTTGCACCTGATTTTTCAACAATCTCTCTGATCGTTGCACCACCTTTTCCAATCACAGCAGCAATGTCTTTTTTATCAACATTAACTTGTTCCATCTTTGGAGTATGTTTTCCAACATCAGATCTTGAAGCTGATAATGCTTTATTCATTTCACCTAGGATATGAACCCTTCCATCTTTGGCTTGGCTTAATGCCTGTTCCATAATTTCAAATGTAATACCTGTAATTTTGATATCCATTTGAAGAGAAGTAATTCCATCTTTAGTTCCAGCAACTTTAAAGTCCATGTCACCAAGATGATCTTCATCACCTAGGATGTCTGAAAGGACGCTGAAATCATCACCTTCTTTTATTAATCCCATCGCAATACCAGCAACTGGCTCTTTGATTGGTACTCCAGCATCCATTAATGCTAAAGAGGTTCCACAAACAGTAGCCATTGAAGAAGATCCATTAGACTCTGTAATCTCTGAAACTACTCTAAAAGTATATGGAAATGCTTCTTTTGTAGGTAATGAAGAGTTAATTGCTCTCCAAGCTAATTTGCCATGACCAATTTCTCTTCTACCTGTTCCAATTCTACCAGTTTCTCCAACTGAAAAAGGAGGAAAATTATAGTGAAGCATAAATCGCTCTCTTTGTAATCCATCTAAACTTTCAATTCTTTGTTCATCATCAGATGTTCCCAATGTTGCTACAACAATTGCTTGCGTTTCACCTCTTGTAAACAATGCAGAGCCATGTGCTCTTGGTAAAACACCCACTTCACATTCGATGGGTCTTACATCTGATAAACCTCGACCATCAATTCTATTTTTATTTTTTAGAATGTCTGTTCTAACAATTGATTTTTCAAGATTTTTTAATTGACTGTTAACATCAAGATCAGTGTAGTTTTCATCTTCCTCATAAAGCTTTTTAGCTTTATCAGTAATCTCTGAAATCTGATTTGATCTATCTTGTTTATCCCTTGTGGCAAAAGCTTTCTTAAGATCCTCTGTAAAAGTTTCTTCTAATTTTTTCTTGACTTCAGATAAATCTTTTTTCTCAACTGTCCACTCAGGTTTTCTACATTCTTTTGCAAGTTCCTCAATCATTTCAATCACTGGAACAAAACCTTCATGACCAAATTTAACTGCGTTTAACATTTCTTCTTCTGTTAAACCACTTGCTTCTGATTCAACCATAAGCACAGCATCTTTTGTACCTGCTACAACTAAATCTAATTTTGATTTTTCTAATTCTGCTTTAGATGGGTTTAAAACATATTTTCCATCTATAAAGCCAACTCTTGAAGCACCTACAGGACCCATAAATGGCATTCCTGATATAGCTAATGCTGCTGATGAAGCAGTAATTGATAAAATATCTGGCTCATTTTCTTTATCGTATGAAATTACTGTTGGTAATAACTGTACTTCATTTTTAAATTCATCAGGAAACAAGGGTCTGATTGGTCTGTCAATTAATCTAGAGATTAATGTTTCACTCTCAGTTGGTCTAGCTTCTCTTTTAAAATATCCCCCTGGAATTTTTCCAGCTGCATAATATTTTTCCTGGTAATTTACAGATAAAGGAAAGTAATCCATATCAGGATTTACTTTTTTTGCTCCTACTACTGTTGCTAGTACGACTGTCTCTCCACATGTTGCAATTATTGCACCGTCTGCCTGTCTTGCTACTTTACCTGTTTCTAAACTTATCTTCTTTCCCGCTACTTCAATTTCCTTTTTGTATACTTTAAACATTTCATTTCCATTTCGTTTCGTTCGTTTCGTTCGTTTCGTTCCATTCCGTTCTATCTATCTTGACTTCTATTTTCTTAAATTCAATTTCGACAGTACTTTTTTGTAAGAATCCATTTTATTTTTCTTTAGGTATTCTAACAATTTCTTTCTTCTATTCACCGCTCTCAACAACCCAACAGATGAATGTTTATCTTTTTTGAATTGCTTAATATGCTTAGAGAGAGTTTCAATTTTCTCTGTTAGCAAAGCAACCTGAATCTCGGAAGATCCAGTGTCTTTATCGTGCATTGCTAATTCTTGTGCCTTTTTATTCATGCCTCTTTCTTCCTATTTATTTGTTTGTTTTATTAAGTTTTCTATTTTTTCCGCATACTCAAAAGACTCGTCTTTTCTAAAAAGTAATTTTGGTAAAAATTTCATAACCACTTTTTGTGATAAAATTTTTCTAATTAAAAATGAGTATTCTTTTAAAACGTTAATTGTTTCCTCCGCATCTTTTCCTCCTAATGGAAGAACATATGCTTTAGCAATTTTTAAATCTGGACTCATTCTAACCTCAGTAACTGTTATAGTATTTGTCTCTAAGTTCGGCAACTTAGCCTCATTTCTTATAAAAATCATGCTTAAAGACTGCTTAATCATTTCTCCTACTCTAAGCTGTCTTTGAGAGACTGGTTTTCCTATTCTATCTGCCATTAAATTGACCTCTCTGTAGATGTAACACTAAAAGCTTCTATTGTATCATTTTTTTGGAAATCCATATAATCTTTGACTGTTATTCCACACTCCTGACCATCACTTACTTGTTTTACTTGGTTTTTTTCTCTAAATATTGATGAAACTTTTCCGGTATAAATTATTGTACCATCTCTAATAATCCTTACATCTGATGTACTATTTATTTCACCTTCAGTTACTTTTGAACCAGCAACTTTACCAGCGCCAGATACCTTGAAAATTTCCAAAATTTGAGCTGTACCAATAACTTTTTCTTGAACATCCGGTGCCAACAATCCTGACATCCTTTGTTTGATATAATCCAATACCTCATAAATAATATTGTATGAAGAAATATTTATTTTTTCGTTTTCAGCAAGTTTTTTAGCTTCCTTACTTGGCTTAACGTTAAATGCAACCAGAACCGCATTTGATGCCTTGGCTAATGTAACATCTGTCTCTGTTACCATTCCTATGTCAGATAAAATAATATTTGGTTTAACTTCATCATGTTTAATTTGACTTATTGCATTTTTAATTGCTTCAGATGAACCATGAACATCAGATTTAATAATTAAATTTAATTCTTCTGTAGATTTGTCTGAAAATGCAGAGTCTTGAGTTGCAAATTTAAGAGGATTTTTTCCATCTTTACTTTCTTGAGCTCTATTTTCACTTAAAATTTTAGCTTCTTTCTCTGTATCTAGAACAATAAAATCATCACCAGCTTTTGCTGCACCATTTATTCCTAAAATTTCAACTGGAGTTGAAGGTAAAGCTTCATTAATATTTTGTCCTTTATCATTAATAATTGCTCTAACTTTTCCCCATTTTAAACCACTCACAAAAAAGTCACCTTTTTTAAGTGTTCCAGTAGTTATAATTATATTTGCGACCGGACCTCTTCCAACATCAATTTTGGACTCTAAAACTATAGCTGTTGCTTTAGACTCATAATCTGTCTTAAGATCTAAAATCTCTGCTTGAAGTATTATAGACTCTACTAATTTATCCAAATTTTGTTTTGTTTTGGTTGAAATTTCAACCATTAAAGTATCACCAGATAAATCTTCTGCTATTAACTCATGCTCTAATAATTGGTTTTTTATTTTCTGAGGATCTGCTTCAGGTAAATCACATTTATTTATTGCTACAACAATTGGAACATTGGCTGCTTTTGCATGTTTAATTGATTCAATTGTTTGGGGTTTAACTCCATCATCAGCAGCAACCACTAAAACTACTACATCAGTTAATTTTGAACCTCTTGCTCTCATTTCTGTAAAAGCAGCATGACCTGGTGTATCAATAAAAGTTAATTTATTATCTTGGCTTTCGATTTGATAAGCTCCAATGTGTTGGGTTATGCCACCAAATTCTCCTGACACTACATTTGCACTTCTAAGAACATCTAATACTGATGTTTTGCCGTGATCAACATGCCCCATTACCGTAACTATAGGTGGTCGATTTTTTAAATTTTCAGTTCTTGAAGCTTTAATTTTTTTAATTATTTCCTCTGCTTTTTCTTCCCTAATTGGATTATGACCAAATTCTTTTACTAAATATTCTGCAGTATCTGCAGCTAATGTCTGATTGATTGTTACGGTAACTCCCATACCAAATAAATGTTTAATAACATTGCTTGATTGTTCAGCCATTCTGTTCGCCAATTCCCTTACCGTGATTGCCTCAGGAATATTAACATCTCTTTTTATTGGTTTTAAATTTTCTGGATTTTCATCCTTTGAGGCATTTTTAATTTCTTTTTGTCTCGCTCTCTTGACTGAAGCTAAGCTTCTTTGTTTTGCATCAATCTCATCACTTAATGCTCTTGATACTGTTAATTTTAATTCTCTTTTTTTGGTTCCTGCTTTTAAAATTCTTTTATCTTTATTTTCTCCATCACCCTTAAGCCTTTTAGTAGCTCTCTGCTCTGCTAATTTTCTCCTTTCAAAATCGTTTATTGCTGGTGATGATTTAGGATTAAATGTAGGTTTTAAAGGGGCACCTTTATTAAATGTTGATGTTGATGTTGTTCTTGGTTTACTTGTGTTAGATCTAAACGATACACCTCTACTAGAGAATTTTCCAGTTTGTTTTTCAATTACTACTGAGTTTTTACCTTGAGTTTTAGCAATCTCGATATTTTTAATTGATTTTTTGGCTGAGCCTGAAATTGTTAATTTTGTTTTTTTTTCCATACCTCATCACCTAATCTTTATAAACTATATTCCTTGCAGACATAATCAATCCATCTGCTTCATCTTTTGATAAAGCAAAATCCTCTAAATAACCGTGAATCTTAACTCTTTCTCCTTTTACTACATCGTAACCACCTGTTAATTCATCGGATGCTAAATCTGCGAATTCTTCTAAAGTTAAAACTTTTTGTTCACCAAGTGTAACTAACATTCCAGGTGTTAAACCCTTTAAATTTATTAAAGAGTCTTCAAGACCTAATTCTTTAATTTTTTGAGATATATCTTCTTGATCCTTTTCATAAAACTCTTTAGCTCTCTCTATTAAAGCTTTTGCAGTATCCTTCTCTATACCCTCAATTTTCATTAATTTTTCGACTGAACTATCTTTTATATCATCAATTGAGGAAAAACCTTCAGCGACAAGTAATTGACCTAATGTTTCGTCTAATTCTAAATTTTTTACAAAGTTTTCAGTTTTTTCCTTAAACTCTAACTGTCTTCTCTCTGAGTCCTCCGCGTCAGTCATTATATTTATTTCGTAATTTAATAATTTTGTTGCAAGTCTTACATTTTGACCTCTTCTACCAATCGCTTTACTTAAGTTTTCCTCTGTTAGAATTACGTCGAGTTTTTTTCTCTCACTATCAACATTTACTCTTTGAACTTCTGCAGGCGATAATGCATTTGAAACCAGAATTGCAGGGTCATCTGACCAATTAACAATATCAATTTTTTCACCCTGCAGTTCGTTTACAACAGCCTGAACTCTTGAGCCTCTCATTCCTACACAAGCACCAACTGGATCTAAAGATGTATCAACTGCTTTTACACATATCTTTGCTCTACTACCAGGATCCCTTGAGGAAGATTTAATTTCTATAAGTCCATCATAAATCTCTGGTACTTCTTGAACAAAAAGTTTTTCCATAAATTTAGGATGAGCCCTTGATAAAAATATTTGTTGACCCCTCGGCTCTCTTCTTACATCGTAGCAGTAAGCCTTTATACGATCACCTGCTTTAATATTTTCTCTTGGTATTAACTCATTTTTTTGAATTATTGCCTCAGTCCTTCCTAGGTCCACAATTACATTTCCAAATTCTAATCTTTTTACAATTCCACTTAATATTGTGTCTTTTTTATCTATAAAGTCATTAAATTGTCTTTCTCTTTCTGCCTCTCTTACATTAAAACTTATTACCTGCTTTGCTGTTTGAGCTGCTATTCTTCCAAAATCAAAAGAGGGAAGCGGTTGCAACACCTCATCACCAATAGACTTATTCTTATTAATTTCGTTTATATTAATAGCATCTTCTAATTTAATTTCGGTATTTGCGTTCTCTGGATTTTCAGAAATAACCAATTTTCTAAAAAGCTCAATATTTCCATTGTCTCTGTTAATAAAAACTTTAATTTCATTTTCTTGACCAAATTTAGATTTAGCAGCTTTGGCAATTCCAGTTTCCATAGAAGTTATAATTAGCTCTTTATCAATCGATTTTTCTAAAGCTACAGCTTCAGCAATTCTTAATAACTCAAGTTTATCTGCTCTTTTGTTCAACATATTTTTGTTTACTCCAAAAAAAAATGGGCTAAAGCCCATTTTGCAAAGTTCAATAATGTTAATGCAATATAATAAAGTTTTTTTTTAATTCAACAGAAACTATTTAATAAAAACGTTTATTTTATCTGTTTTTTCCCATGAAAAAGAGCCATTCTCCTCTGGCATTCTTCCAAAATGACCATAAGCAGCTGTTTTTTCATATATAGGTTTATTTAAATTAAGCATTTCTCTAATTCCTCTAGGGCTTAAGTCAAAATTTTCTTTAATTTTATCTACTACAAATTTATTTTTATCTAAATTATTATCAAATAAATCTACATATATTGATAACGGTTTAGATACTCCGATTGCATAAGCTAATTGAATTAAACATTTTTCTGCAATCTTAGAGCCTACTATATTTTTAGCAATGTATCTCGCTGCATAAGCTGCTGACCTATCAACTTTAGTTGGGTCTTTACCAGAAAAAGCTCCACCCCCATGAGGTGCTGCGCCACCATATGTATCAACAATTATTTTTCTACCAGTAAGACCACAATCCCCGTCTGGACCACCAATTACAAAATTGCCTGTTGGATTTACATAAAATTCACTTTCATCAAATCCTTCTAAAAAATTCTTTGGAATAGACTTTAACATATATGGTCTTAATAGATCTCTTACTTGAGCTTGGTTAACATCAGCTGAGTGCTGAGAGGATATAACTACTGATTTAACCTTTGAAGGTTTTCCATTCACATATTCAAAAGTTACTTGGCTTTTTGAATCAGGTTCAATATTTTCTAATTTTCCAGATTTTCTGTCTTCTGCCATTAATCTTAAAATTTTATGCGAATAATGAATTGGTGCTGGCATTAGAACCTCAGTTTCATCACATGCGTAACCAAACATTATACCTTGATCACCTGCTCCCTCATCTTTATCTCCTGATGAGTCTACACCCATAGCAATATCAGCTGATTGAGAGTGCAAATGACTTTCAATTTTAGTAGCTTCTTTCCAGGTAAATCCATTTTGATCATATCCAATGTCTTTTATACAACTTCTTACTTTTTCAATTATTTCCTCTTTTTTAATTTCAGGTCCTCTGACTTCACCAGCTAAAATAACTTTATTTGTTGTAGTTAGAGTTTCGCAGGCAACTCTCGAATACGGATCTTCAGTAATAAAACTATCAACAACCATATCTGAAATTCTATCAGATACTTTATCTGGATGACCTTCAGAAACAGATTCGCTAGTGAAAAGATAATTTTTTAAATTACTCATCTTTAAGTTTCATAAATGAAAATATAAAAAAAATATACAACAAAATTACACCTCCAAAAATTTTATTTCCATATTTTGCAAATAAAGTCATCTCTATTTTTTTTGTCCCATTTAAATCGATATAACCAGAATTATTTTTATCAACTTTTTGTTCAACAATTCCTAATGGATTAATTATTGCTGTTGTTCCATTATTTGTGGACCTTAAAACGTACTTTCCACTCTCAATAGCTCTAAAAATACTATGAATGAAATGTTGATCTGGTCCGATTGATTTACCAAACCAACCGTCTTCAGATATATTTACAATATAATCAAACTCGCTATCTGTGAAAATTTTACCTGAATAAATTATTTCATAACAAATAAGAGGCAATATTTTCACCGAGAAATTAACAAAATTTAGATCAATTACATTTCTTAATTCTCCCTTAGAATAAGATTTATAATTATTAGTTATAGTTTCTAAGCCTACGCTTCTTAACATTTTTTCTAGAGGTAAAAATTCACCAAAAGGAACAAGATTAATTTTTTTATACGAATTTAATATATTGAGTTTATGATCAAAAACAGAAAAAGAATTATAATATTTGATAGCATCATTTTCATTTTCTCTAATATTAATTCCAATTGCTAACAAATGATTTTCATTAAATTTATTCTCAAACAACCATTTGTATTCTTTTATTTGATCTTGTGAAATACCGGGAATTATACCTTCAGGCCAAATAAATATTATTTTTTCATTTTCTTTAGGTGAGCTGATTTCAATTAGTTCTTCAATTGCAACACTTGGATCAATATTTTCATAAAATCTATTTATATTTATATTTGAACTTATAATTCTTATTTTATAATCAATTTTTTTAATTTGTTTATTGTTAAATTTTACTAAATTTTGTGAACCAAGAACATAAAAAGACATTGTTGTTATAAGAAATGCAATACAAATACTAATATCTTTTTTATTATCTCTTAAAATAAATATGGAAGGGCTTGTGAATAGCGAAATACAAAAAAGATTAAAGCTATAAGTTCCAATAATTGATATAATATTTAAAATTTCAAGTTGATTAGAAAAACTATGAGAAATTAAATTCCAAGGAAAACCAGTTAGTATTGATCCTCTGGTAAATTCTATTATTCCAAATATTAAAGAAAAAAGAAAAAAAGAACTTATGTTTTTTTTTGGTTTAAAAACCACAAATAAATAAGCAACTAAACCATAAAATAAAGCTAGAAAGCCTGGTACTAAAATTATTGTAAAAGGAATTAAAAATTTAAAATTTTCATCAAAAGTTAATGATATTGAAATCCAATATAGATTACTGACAAAATAACCAAAGCCGAATAACCAACCATAAAGAAAAAATATTCTTTTTTTTTTATAAATCTCAAATTTTTTTACTATGAAAATATAGAATAAACTGAAAGTTACAAAATTTATTAAAACATAATTAAAAGGGGGTAAGCTTAGAGTAGTAAGTGCTCCTAATAAAATTAAAAAAAATAATTCACTATAAAATTTTATTTTCAACTTAATTTACTTTTGATTTTATAGATTGAAATAAAAGATTTTCCTCCCTTAACATTTTATCATAATCTTTGTCTCTTTTATGATCAAAACCTACAAGGTGAAGAAAACCATGAATAAATATTTTAATAAGTTTTTCTTTAAACAATTTTAAGTCTTGAGATCTGGGCTTATCTAAATAATTATAACTAATTATAATATCTCCTAAGTAAGTATATTTTGATATCTTTATTTTTTGATGTAAAGGAAAAGATAAAATATCAGTTGACTCATTTTTCTTTCTAAAAACTTTGTTTAATTTTTTAATATTCCTGTTATTTGAAAGTAATAAAGTAAATGTTACTTTTTTGTTCAAAAACTTATATTTTTTTGGAAAAGCTGCACATATTTTTTTAAAAAAAATATCTTTGTTTTTCAATTTTTTTGACCAAGCCTTCTCCTCAGAGAAGACATTAACACTAATCATTATTTGAATATGCTTTAACTATTTTAGAGACAAGTGGATGCCTTACTACATCTGAATGATCAAAATCGACTATAGATATCTCCTTTAAATGTCCGAGTAACTCTTTTGATCGGACTAATCCTGACATGTTTTTATTTGGTAGATCAATTTGGGATGGATCTCCATTGACAACTATTTTTGAATTTTCACCAATTCGAGTTAAAAACATTTTAATTTGCGTATCTGTAGCATTTTGGGCCTCATCTAAAATTGCAAATGAATTTTTAAGAGTTCTACCACGCATAAATGCTAAAGGTGCAATCTCTATATCTCCAATCTCAATCATTCTCTGAATTTTTTCAAAGTCAAATAGGTCATATAGAGAATCATATAAAGGCCTAAGATAAGGATCAACTTTTTCTTTCATATCGCCAGGTAAAAATCCTAAACGTTCACCAGCTTCTACTGCCGGTCTAGAAAGAATTATCCTATCAATCTTTTTTTCTAAAAGCATTGTTAAGCCTACTGCAACTGCTAAGAAAGTTTTTCCTGTACCTGCTGGTCCTGCTGAAATTATGATTTCACTCTCTCTTAAAGTTCTTACATAGCTTTTTTGTTTTTCAGATCTTGGAATTATAGATTTTTTTGGAGTTTTAATAATATCAGTAACATTATTATTTTTTACTTTTTCATTAATCATAAACTTATCAACTGATGAGCGTATATCTTTATTTTCAATACTTCCATTGTTTATAAATTGATTTGCTAAGAATTGAATAGCATTTTTAATTTTTTCATTTATTTCAGGCGTTGATTTAATTAAAATTGAATTTCCTCTAGAATACAAACTAGAATTTGTAATTTTTTCAAGTTCCTGTAAATTTTTGTTAAATTCTCCAACAACTCCCATCAATAAATTATTATCATGAAATATAACACTTATTGAATTGTTTTCTGAATAAACAAATTTTAAAGACTGATCAATATTTTTTTTTATTATCCCACTCAATTTCTAAGCAACCTTTTGATCCAAATTATTTATAATTTCACCAAATAAAGTATTTCTGTTACTATCTTTAATTCTTACTTGCACTATTTTTCCGATATCACTCTTTTTACCATTAAAAATTATAGATGTCATATGCTCTGATCTTCCAAAAACTTTACTTTTATCATCAGTTAGGTTTTCAACCAAAACATCAACAATTTTATTTTCTAATGATTTGTTCATTTGAATTTGATTTTCAAATAATACATTTTGAATTTTTTCTAGCCTCTCTACAGAAATTTTTCTATCAATTAAATCTAAATTCTCAGCTATTGTTCCAGGTCTTGGACTAAAAATAAAAGAAAAAGAGTTAATAAATTTCACTTTTTCAATCAAGTTATAAGTATCTTTAAAGTCTTGCTCTTCTTCACCAGGATAACCTATTATAAAATCACTTGAAAATTCAATCTTTGGATTAATTTCTTTTAATTTATCAAAAATAGATAAATATTCTTCAATTGTATGTTTTCTATTCATTGATTTTAAAATTTTATTTGATCCACTTTGAACAGGTAAATGAACAAGTGGCATTAACTTTTTTGAGTTTTTATATACTTCAAGTAAATCCTCTGTCATATCATTTGGATGAGAGGTTGTGTATCTAACTCTTTTTATTTCAGATAATTTTTCAATGTTTAAAATTAAATCTGATAATCTATAGCCCTCGTTATCGTAAGCATTCACGTTTTGTCCGAGTAAAATTATTTCTTTTGAACCATTGTCAGCTAAATATTTTGCCTCATCTAAAATTTGTTTAAATGGTCGAGAATATTCTGGTCCTCTTGTATATGGGACCACACAAAAATGACAAAATTTATCACATCCTTCTTGTATAGTTAAAAAAGATGAAACTTTGCTAGCTTTGTTTTTTATTTTACTTAAATATTCAAATTTAGAAACTGCATCAAACTCAGTCTCCTCAATCTTTTTCTTTTTTCTTGTAAAATTTAAAATTGTATCGTTTATTTTATGATAAGCTTGAGGGCCTATAACTAAATCAATATATGGCTCTCTTTTAAGCATTTCTTGATTTTCTGCTTGAGCAACACAACCAGCAATAATTACAAGTGGTTTTTTTTTATATCTAAATATTTTTTTTACTCTACCAATTTCATGATAAACTTTTTCTTTTGCTTTATCTCTTATATGACAAGTGTTTAACAGATAACAGTTAGCTTCCTCATAATGCTCAGTTTTATTAAAACCAATTTTTTTAACTGAGTCAAATATTCTATTAGAGTCATACTCATTCATTTGACATCCAAATGTTTTGATAAATATTTTTTGACTCATATCATTAGGATTTTTTCTTAATCCCATATAATTCAAGTTTATGATCGATCAAAGTATAACCATATTTTTCTGCAATTTTCTGTTGTAGCTGATTAATTTCATCATCAACAAATTCTATAATTTCGCCAGTTTTAACATCTATTAAATGATTATGATCATCATTCAATTCATATCTTGCTTTTCCAGTTTTAAAGTCATGTTTAGTTAATATACCTGCCTCTTCAAAGAGTTTTACTGTTCTATAGACAGTAGCAATACTAATTTTTGGATCTATTTTTAAAACTCTATTATATAATTCATCAACATCTGGATGGTCTGACTCACCATAGGCTTCTTTTGACTCTAAAATTACACGAGCAATTGTCTTTCTTTGATCGGTTAATTTTAAACCTTTTCTTTGGAATTTTTGCTCTAATTGATCTGACATTTTTTAATTTTAACCTTAATAAATAGGATTAATCAAATTTTTTTCAATTTTAAATTTCTCGCACAAATCAGGGATATTTTCGTATTTTATGTCTTTTTCACCTTTAAAATCATTATTACTATAGCAATAATAATCAATATTATTAGTTAAGTTAAATGCTTTAACTATTGAAAGGGAATTTCGAATACCCGCAAAGCTTCCAGGGCCCCTATTTAAATAAATTCTTTTAATATCTTTTAAATTTAATTTGTGAGACTTAAGGAAACCATCAATTATTAGAGTTAGTTTTTCATAATTAATTTTAGTATTCACTTCAGTAATATTATAAATATTATTAACAGTAATGATCATTAAAAATATTTTTTCACCAGTTACATCTATTATTAGTTTATTCATAATTATTATTTTTTCTAATATCAGTTCTAAATCAGATGAAAATAATATCAAATACTATTCTAAAGACGAAGGGATTTTATCAATAATGTATCATCGTTTTAACGAGAACAAGTACCCTTCGACCAATATTAAAATGGACATATTTAAGGAACATATAAATATTATTAAGAACTCAAATTTTAATTTTCATAATCCAAATAATTTTAATGAACAGTTTAATAAACCAAAATCAGAAAAAGAAATTCTTATAACTATCGATGATGCTTTTGAATCTTTTTATACTGAAGCATGGCCTTATCTTAAAGAAAATAAAATTCCATTTGTTTTATTTGTATCAACTGAACCAGTAGGCAAGAAAGGTTATATGACCTGGGAACAAATTAAAGAAGTTGAAAATAATGATTTTGTAAAAATAGGTCATCATTCCCATACTCATGAATATCTTATTGATGTAAGCAATGAAGAATTTATTTTAGATATTGAAACAGCAGATAAAATTTTTCTAAAAGAACTTGGTTATATTCCTAACTTATTTTCATATCCCTTTGGCGAATACTCTAAATTTATGAAAGATTATATTTCTAAAAATTTTCAATATGCTTTTGGTCAACATTCTGGTGTAATTGACTTAAATAAAGATAAATTTGAATTACCAAGATTTCCTATTAATGAAAAGTATGGCGTGCTAAAAAGATTTAAATCAATTATCAATTATTTCCCTTTGGAGTATAAAAAATTAGTACCTGAAGAAAAAATATTGATAAAAAATACAAATCCTCCAAATTTTAAAGTAGAATTTTTTAAAGAACAAAAAAATATAAATAATATTAATTGTTATTCTAATGAAGGTGATATATGGAAAAAATCCAAAACAAATTTTTTAAATTATACCTTAACAATTGAATTCAGAGAACCATTTAAAACAAGAAGAGGAAGAATAAATTGCTCACTTAATGATAACGGTAAATGGAGATGGTTTGGGATACAATTTCCGATAAAAGAAAATTAAATTAGGCTTTCCAAATCTTTGCTTGATGGCAGTAATCTAGCTTCATCAAAATCTTTCAAATTATTTTGATCAATAATTTTTTGTAAAACTTCAATATATTTATTTCCTGTTTCAGCATATTTATCTAAGTGTTTTGATAAAACAATACTATCAAGAGATTTATTTTGATTTCTTAGTTCAGTTCTAGCTTTTCTCAAATTTTTATATGTTGAGTGAGTATTTAAATTTCTTAAATATGCTCTTACTGATAGCTGCAGGCTATGGAATTTCATAACTTTATGATCTTTACCTTCTTCAGCATTTTTTGGTTTTAAACCTTCACCAGACCAGGTCCATTGTCCGAATAAAGCATTTCCCTTCAAAGCAAATCTTGAGGTCCCCCAACCTGTCTCTTTTGCTGCTTGGGCTATTGCCAATGAAACGGGAATTTCATCCATTCTTATTTTAAGAGTAGACAAATCATTTTGTTTTACGCCATATTGTTTGTACTTTTTTTCTAACCATTTTTTCTCAATATCTGTGTTGCTATTTTTGTTAAGGATCGTAAATAATCTTTTTCTATCAATTCTAATTTTATTATTTTCCTTTACAATCAAAGGTAGCACAATTTTTATAAACATATCTTTTCTTTTTTTTGTGCTTGATATTTTTTTTATTTCATTAGGTAAAAGACCAATATCAATGGGTTTAACTAACTTTGAATCTCTTACGTCTTTTAAATTGTAATTTACCTCTTTAAATAATGAGTCGATCTCTGATGTAGTATATCTAACTAAATTTATTTCAGAATTATTTTCCTCAAGAATATCATACAACAAGTCTATTTCGTTAGTTTCAGCTAAAGATTCTTCTTCTAATAATTTATCTTTGTTTAGAGTGTTATTTAAAATATTTTTTGAATTATTAGTAAATTCTTTGTTATTAAAATTTTTACCAGCAAAATTAATAAATATAGGAGTTACATAAAAAAAAGAAACTACAAATAAAGCACTCAAAAAAAACCTTGATACTATGTTAAAAGCTCTATTTTTTAAGAAACCTGATTTTTTAATTTTTTTCATAAATAAATTTTATATTGCAACAACTTCTTTTACTTCTGGCAAATAATGACACAATAAATTTTGGACCCCTTGTTTTAATGTCATAGTTGAACTAGGGCATCCAGAACAACTACCGTGTAATTGTACTTTTACAACGCCATCCTTAAACTCTTTAAATTTTATATCTCCACCATCTCTAGCAACAGCAGGTCTTATTTTTTGTTCCAGAATTTTCACGATTTTTTCCTCAATTTCGCTCAAATTAGAATTCTCAACTTCTAAATTTTGATCGATTACAAACTCATTACCATCTGCATAAAAATCATTTATTAAGGAAATAACAATGTGTTTTATTTCTTCCCATTTTGAATTGTTACTTTTATTTACTGAGATAAAATCCTCTCCTAAGAAAATACTCTCAACACCATCAACAGTTAAAATATTTCTAACTAATTCATTCTTTATATCTTCTTTGTTTAAAATTTCATAAGGTCCACTATTCGAAACTTTCTTACCAGGAAGAAATTTTAAAGAATTTGGATTTGGGGTTACTTCTGTTTGAACATACATATTTTATATATAGTCAATATTTAAAAAATTAAAACTTGTTATTAAATTTTTGTTAAAAACCTACTATTTCTTTTATTCTTTCTATCTTTTTTGAAGCAATTATATTGGCTTTTTCAACCCCATCTAGAAGAATTTCATCAAGATATTTTATATCTCCTAAAAGTTTTTTTATCTCTTTTGAAATAGGTTCAATTTTATTTACTAATTCATCTGCTAAACTTTCCTTAAATTCTGAAAAATTCTTACCCGAAAAAATTTTAAGTGAATTTTCTAATGTGGAATTAGTTAAACTTGAATAAATTCCTAATAAATTCCTAGCTTCCAACCTATCCGCAAGTTCTTTAATTTCTTGTGGCATGGGCATTGGATCAGTTTTTGCTTTTTTAATTTTATTTATGATTTGATCCTTATCATCTGTTAAATTTATTCTACTTAAATCTGATAATTCTGATTTACTCATCTTTTTTGATCCATCTTTCAAACTCATTACTCTTGAAAACTCTTTTTGTATTAATGGCTCAGGAACTTGAAAGAAATTTTCTAATTCAAAATCATTATTAAATTTTTGAGCAATATCCCTGCATAACTCCAAATGTTGCTTTTGATCATCACCTACAGGAACATGAGTAGAATCGTATAAAAGAATATCAGCTGCCATTAGAACTGGATAGGAGTATAATCCAATACTAGCTTTTTCTTTATCTTTACCAGCTTTCTCCTTAAATTGAGTCATTCTATTTAACCAACCCATTCTAGCTACACAGCTTAATATCCATGCTCCTTCTGCATGAGCAGCTACTCTAGATTGATTAAAAATTATACTTTTTTTTGGATCTATTCCACTTGCTATAAAAGTTGCAACGGTTTCTCTAATGTTATTTTTTAATTCTTTAGGATTTTGCTTAATTGTAATAGCATGTAAATCAACTACACAAAAAATACATTTGTTATCCTTGTCATTATTTAAATCTACAAAATTCTTTATAGCTCCTAAGTAATTTCCTAAATGAAGATTACCAGTAGGTTGCACACCAGAGAATATTTTTTTACC